>NZ_SIJC01000009.1 GCF_010078385.1 Chengkuizengella sediminis | reverse complement strand
GAATCTTCCAACCTTGAATAGGTAATCTAATGTTGGATGGGAAGCAAAATGTCCAGTGACTATCAAACCTAATGTCCCAAAATTCAGGATGAGAAAGAACGTTCAACTTTGAACCGTCTTCTACCTTTTCTTCTCGTGACTTGTAATATTTTTCTTTGGGATGAACATATTTTATATACCTTATATCCATTTTGTCTACCTCCTATTATTAAAGCTATGAGAGTGGGAATTACAAAATAGTTTTACACTATCTATTAACATAGGTGTTTTTTTGTATTTAGTTGTTTTTTTGCTACAACTATTAAAGTTGGACGATTCAACTTCAAATGCAATCATTTCATCTATTTTCTCTATCTTCTTCATGAGATCCCCCTAAATGATAAAGTATATCATAGATAATATATCGAAAGAAAGGAAGGTAATTTCACCTTAGGTACTGCAAATATATCAACCATACCTCTTTTTTCTGTGGTTTCTCATTTTCAAATCTTTTAATTTTGATTATATTTCATTCATTTCATCTTCAATTGATGACATTCTCTTGTTAATCCTTATAATAACTGGACTATAAAGAAGTAACGTTAATATCACAGTTAAAAAAATTTCCATAGAATAACCTCCAAAATAAAAACCAAGCCATATTTTAGAATGACTTGGTCGCTTTCTTATTTTATGATGTAATAACTTCTTTTGAATTCTTTTTTTGCCTCTTCTGTGACTTCATTTAAAATCGTTGATGAGTTTATGAAACACTATGAGATAAAAATTTAATATATAATAAATACATATTTATCAATATTGAAGGAAGTGAAACCATTGAATCTACTGGACTTTACTGATTTATCTTCAGTTCAAATAACTGAAATTTTTAGATTAACCGATGAATTAAGAAACGAGAATGTAAATCAGCTTTTATCTGGAAAAACCTTCATTTTATTTTTTCCTGAATCAAGTATCAGGTCTAGAATTACTTTTGAACAAGGTATAAAAACTTTGGGGGGAGAATGTATACTATTTCCTCCAGAAACTCTTGATAAGAGGGAAAAGTTAAGTGATGTTATTCAATATATCCAAAATTGGGCTGAGGGTATTAAAATGGAGGAATTATCAACACATGCTTCTATACCCGTCATTAATGCGATGTCATCCGAAAATCATCCAATGTGGAGCTCCCTTCAGGTAGAACGACATTGTTATGAAAGATTCAGCATTTATGGTTGAAAGCGAAAAGCCGAAAAAACAAAAAAACGCCCATGAGCGTTTTCATTTACATATTTATACTTAAATGCATTGTTAAACTACAAAGAAAAACCTCTTTATCTAAATATCTTTTTTAACCGTGATATCCTCTAATCATCAAAATCTACCACTCTTTCTTTCATATTAAAAAGCACCCTTCAAGAAGCGCGCCTGTTCTTAAATAATCACAACACTTGTGGAAAATTTAATGTAATAATTAATCAGTGAAATTACAAAGTGTCTTAAATTTAAATCAACAGTTTAGGGAAATTGTTTAGCAGGAGTATGATTCGGGTGATAACATTAGAAAACTCCAAAACCCTTATGGATTATACACATTGTTGTGCGTTCGTTATTCTTATGAACTGAATATTATACAGTTATTACTACATTTCCCTTTTTGTGACCTTTGTCTACGTATTTATGAGCTTCAACTATCTCTTCTAAGGGATAATTCCTGTCTATGACAGCCTTAACATGTCCTGCTTCAATTAGCTCGTTGAGTTTAAGTAGATATTGAGGATGTACCTTTAGAAGTCTATCATCTACTGACACGTATTGCCCATTTTGACTAAGTGCTTTTTTACATTGTATTTTTAGTTTCGAGCTTTTGTTTTTTCCAACAGCATCAAGGATAAAATCATAAAGTTCTAATTGGTTTATAGAATCCTCTTTAGTGTAATCTATCACTATATCAGCCCCCAGAGATTTAACCAATTCTATATTTGATGAGCTGCATAGTGCAGTGACTTCAGCACCAAAATGCTTTGCGAGTTGTATCGCATTAGTTCCTATTGCACCCGAAGCTCCATAAATAAGCACTTTTTGTCCACTTTGAATATCTCCGTCTTTCATGAAATGCATTGCCAGAACTCCGCCATAAACTACTGCTGCAGCTTCTTTATGGGTCATATTGTTCGGTTTTATCGCCAGCTCCCCTTGGGCAGCTTCTTTCGCGGATACACATTTGTACTCAGCATATGCTCCACGGCTATTACCTGTAAATCCATAAACTTGGTCACCTTTTTTAAATCCCTTAATATCTTTGCCTACTGATTCAACGACTCCGGATAATACCAGTCCAATAATAGGATTTCTCGGTTTTGAGAAACCTATAAATAACCTCATCATTAGTTCCATTATTTGCTTTTTTGGGAAACTAGGATTGCCAGGCATTTTAAAGCCCCGGATTACACAATCACTTGCAGTTACTGCAGTTGTGTGTATTTTTATAAGTACTTCATTGTTTTTGGGAATGGGTTTTTCCACTTCGTTAAGTTGAAGGACTTCAGGTGGTCCGTATTTTGAACATATAATCGCTTTCATAATATCTCCTCCTTAATTTATCATAACCACTCATCAACTACTTCTTACACTTCATTAATCTTTCCACTACACTCTTTTTCTCTTTCTCAAGTTATTCTACTTCTATTCATATCTATTCTGTAGCATCACCTTTATCCACTGAGGCAATCCTTACAAACATCTCCACAAATATACCACTAATAATAATGTTAAATATAAAACACCTGCAAACCTTCCGGGATTCATTAACAATAATTTCATTCCCCTTACTCTTTTTTTAATATCGATGATGCTTGCTCTCAGTTATTTAAAGCAGTTTCATTTAAGACTGTAACTATTTTACATCTATTCTTTATAAACCTATAGACACTTTAGTGTTGTTTTTCCAATAAAGGTGTAAGCTGCTCTATTAGCGATATACGAACTGGACTGAGCTGAAGGAGATAATGGAAACTCGTTTTTACTCGACGATTAAGTTCCATTTTAAAAGACTTACAGCAAACCCATCTCACGCGCTTTAGCTACTGCCTCAGTGCGCCTTCTAACCTGGAGTTTATCAAATATTCTTCGATTATGTCCTTTAACAGTGTCTAAGGCAATGAAAAGTCTTTTACTAATATCTTTGTTTGAAAGTCCCTGTCCTATCAGCTGTTTAAGACATCATAATCTCTGAAATAAATTTTTTCCCTCTAATATAAATAAACAAAAAAATTATTAAATATGTCAAAAAAGAGGTGTCTCAACAAAGTTGAAACGCCTCTTCAAATGATTAATACTTTTTATTTATTCATTTATTAGTTACAGCGACTATACCCACAGCTCGCACAGTTTTTACATCCTTCTGAGTTCACCAAACTTGCCGATCCACAGGAAGGACATAAATCTTTGGATTCAATAACTGATACATCATTATCCATAGATTCAGCAACAGTCTCCACTGTTTCAACTTCTATAGAAGCTGCATTTTCGTTATTTTCCATCACTGATGCAGTTTCTTTAGCTTCTTCGATGTGGATCTCCAGTGCTTTAGCAACAGCATCTGCAATGGATTCTACACGATTAGCCCCAAATCCAATCGCACCTGAACCACCAATTCCTTTTAAATGTTTGATTAATAGTTGCTCTTTATTACCGTGATCACCGTAACGAAGGAATAAGGAACATACTCTTCCTAATGCCTCTGACATGGCAAATACATCAGAACCTGCTTTCCCAACATTCATAAAGATCTCACCTGCAACACCATTGATATCATTGATAGTGATATAAGCCATTCCAAAAGGTGTATTAAATTTATAAGTTGAACCTTTTAATACTTGTGGGCGTTTAATATATTGTTTATCAAATACTTGTTCTGTTTTTGCATCTATATTTACTTTTAATGATTCCTTTATTTGACCTAAGTCTTCAGAAGATTTTGCTTCGATTTTCTCTGTACTATCTTCAGCTGCAGCTACTTCATCGATTTCCTCTTCGTTATCGTCCTTATCTGTAGTTGAAAGCACTTGTACGTCACGACTTCCATCTCTATAAATCGTAACTCCTTTACAACCCAGATCAAATGCATATTCATATAACTTTTTCGTTTCTTCAACCGTGAAATCTGCTGAACAGTTCGCAGTTTTTGAAATGGAACTATCTACCCATTTTTGAATCGCCGCTTGTACACGAATATGATCATCAGCTGACATTTGCATGGATGTAATATAATAATCCGGTAAAGGTTGACCTGGATTTTGATCTTGATACTCCTGTGCAATGGGTACAAGCTGCTTGTCATAACCTAAACGGCTTTGTCGATAATATTCAAAGGCAAAATAAGGTTCAATTCCAGTGGATGTTCCTACCATTGTTCCTGTACTTCCAGTTGGTGCTTGTGTAATTACAGTTACGTTACGCATTCCATTCTCTTTTATGGACTCTCCTACTTCAGGAAAAGCATCAACCATATCTTTCATAAATCCACTTTGTAAAAACTTATCTTCAATAAAATGCGTAAATGACCCTTTTTCCCCAGCTATTTCAGAGGATGCAAGGTAGGCTTCCTTTGCCATAAATCCATATATTTTGTCTAAAAATTCAAGCGATTCTGGGCTTCCATAACGAATTTTTAGTTTAATCATCAATTCCGCTAATCCCATTGTGCCTAAACCAACACGACGTTCGCCCTTCTGGTTCTGTTCATTTTCTTCAAAATGATAAGGAGTTGTATCAATGACATTATCCAGAAAACGAGTGGAATAACGGACAACTTTGCCAAGTTCATCCCAATTCACATCATCATTTTCCTCATCATAAAACTTGGATAAGTTCACTGCAGATAAGTTACATACACCCCATGCTGGTAAACCTTGTTCACCACATGGATTTGTACAAATAATCTGATTAAAATACCAGCTATTTGACATATCATTATAATGTTCCATAAACACAACGCCTGGCTCTGCTGATTTCCAAGCAGATTCAATGATTGTATGCCACACTTCACGAGCTTTTACCGTTTTATGAAGAATAACTTTTTTACCTAGGTTTTTCCATTCAGTTAAGTCACCTTTCCATAACTCGTCATACTCTGGATCATCCGTATCAGGAAAAACTAAATCCCAATCTAAATCTTCTTTTACTGCTTTCATAAAACCATTACTTAAACAAACAGATAGGTTAGCATTTGTGATCTCACCCATCTTTTGTTTTACCGTAATAAAATCAACAAGATCTGGATGCCAGTCGTTAATCATTAACATTAAAGCACCTCTTCGGCTGCCTCCCTGTTCAATTAATCCTGTTGTATAACTGAATAAGCCACCCCAAGAAACCGCTCCACTAGATGAACCATTAACTCCTTTTACAACTGCACGGCGCGGACGTAGTGAAGATAAATTGATCCCTACTCCACCACCACGAGACATGATTTCTGTCATTTCGGTTAAAGTTTCCATGATTCCGCCTCTGCTATCATGTGGAGAGGGAATTACATAACAGTTAAACAAAGTTAACTCATCACTTGCTCCTGCACCTGCAGCAATACGTCCACCTGGTACAAGCTTCCAATCATCTAAAATATATTTAAACTTTTCAGTCCATTCCTTTTGTTTTTCAGGAGTAGCTTCAGCAGAAGCCATAGCTTTTGCCAATCGATCCCACATTTCATTAGGTGTTTTTTCCACTGTAAGTGTTAATTTATGAATAGTTGAATCAACAACCTCACCACTACGAAGTTTAACTTGAATATTCTCTCCGTCTCTATGGATCACTTCTCCTACTTCTTTCGTAGGGAATTTAGGATCATCTTTCACAAGCGTTAATACTGTATCTCCAACCTTAGTATGATTGGTATCTGCATCCTTCATCGCATAACGATCCAAAAATATTTTTTCACTTAAACCTTCTAAACGTTTGACTTCTATTGTTTCCAAAAAAACAACCTCCCTGAAAATAAGATAAAACAAATATTTGAATGTCTAAAAAATACAGAAATAAATCGAAATAAGTCTTATAAATTAATCAATTATTTATTTATATACTGTATCTTTTTCTTAGTAGCTAGTTGAAATAATGGGATATGTAACTTATTTGAAGGTAAAAATTTGATAAATTCAGAACTTGCATCCCTTCAAAAAGCACAACATATTGTGTGCGAATACCATTATACAACACTATATGTTGTGTTACTACTTTTTGACCACCCAAATCGGATAAATATAACGAGTTTTTGTCCTTTTTTCTTCTATTTTCTCTTTCTATCTATCTTTTTTTAAAAAAATAGTACTTATATTATTCGACATTATTCCCCTATTTTATATCCATAAAAAACATTTTGACAATAACTTTTCCATTTTGATAAGCTTAAATTTATATATCCAGTTTGGGCATAACTGACTCAACTGTTTGATTTGTTAAAAAAGGATCAATTGAACATCATCAAATACATATATTCAATCATAAAAAAGAGGTGCATTTATGCTTTTATATAATGATTTATTTCTAGATAAAAAGGATGTACACATTTCACATGAAGATAGGGGATATTATTTTGGTGATGGTGTTTATGAAGTCTTCCGCATATACAATGGACAACTGTTTGAAACAGAAAAACACTTACAACGTTTAAAAAGAAGCTGTGAAGAGATCCAAATCACACTTCCTTACACGATGGAAGAAATTGATGATAAACTTTTACAATTAATCCAAAAGTCATTTGTACAGGAAGGTACACTATATCTTCAAATTACTAGAGGAATCGCCCCACGCTCTCACATAATCCCTGAAAACATGAAACCAGTGGTATTAGCTTATTGCAACGAGGTAAAGAGACCTTTAGACAAAATGCAATCAGGAATTAAGGCCATCACCCAAGAAGACATTCGTTGGTTAAGATGTGATATTAAATCATTAAATTTACTTCCTAATACACTTGCCAAACAAAATGCAGTGAAACATAATGTGGACGAAACTATATTTCATCGAGATGGCATCATTACTGAATGCAGTGCCTCCAACATCATGATTGTGAAAAATGGAGAAATACATACGCATCCAGTTAATCACCTTATCTTAAACGGAGTAACTAGAGCCGTAGTCCTCAAGTTAGCGACTGAAGCAGGATTTATCATTAAAGAACAGTCTTTTGATTTGAATCAATTAAAAAGCGCTGATGAAGTATTTATTACTGGGACTACAGTTGAAATTACTCCCATCATCAGCATAGATCAACAAATAGTTTCAAATGGTAAACCTGGAGAAATCACTAGAGAGCTGCAAAAACTTTACGAAAAGTTTGTAGCTGGTTGATAATAACTTTCATCAGTTTGAAAATTTTCCTTAGAATTTTATCCTCACTAAATTAATACAATTTATATATTGAAATAAAAATTTGTATATTTATAATAAATATTATAAATATTATGAATTTTTTTGTAATCCCCACATTGATAAATCCAATTTTGAGGTGGTTTAGTGATTAAAGTGATGATAACTGCATCAGAAAATCAGAAAATCATCATAGAAGGAATAAAACATATATTGGAAAGAGATCATGAGATAGAAGTAATCGCATTAGCTTCTAATAAAGATGAAATGATGAATTTGTGCGAACAATACCATCCTAATGTAGTATTAATGAATGACATAACGTCTGATTTTAATGTCATGGAAGCCATACAAAACATAAAAACAAAGTTCGAGTCAACTCAAGTTATTATTCTAACTGAAAATACGAACAATTCAAATATAATCAATGCTTTCATTCATGGTGCAAATGGATATATGCTGAAGGAAACGAATTCAGACGAATTAATTATGGCTATCAAAAGTGCTGCAATGGGTCTTAGTGTAATGTATAAAAAATCATCGATTCAACTGATGCACCAGCTCCAATATATAAATAGTGACTATAACTCCCCTCCTAAATTAGTTGATGTAAATTTGACAGATAGAGAGCTAAGCATTATTAAACATATTATTAAAGGTATGGAAAACAAAGAGATTGCAAAAAACCTCTATGTATCTGAAGGTACTGTGAAAAATGCAATTTCAAAAATCCTAAAAAAGTTAGATTTGTGTAATAGAATCCAATTAGTCGTGTATGTTATGAAAAATGATCTATTAAACCATAAAAAGCTGACTAGTTGATGAGTATGCTCTTAGTTGAGCAATTCATGTTTCTATAACATTTTTTTCAAGTTTATAATTTCCCTCTATCAATGTGGAGATTACCTTTTTTATTTTTCAGAATTTTTTGAAAATTAAGTCTTTTTTAGATAAACAGGTAGAAAAAAATAAATATACACCTGAAATTTGAATAAATAATAGACGAATGAATGTTATTTATTATCCATTCGTCTTAACCATTATCTTCTAAAATTCCACTCTGCATTCCCATATTTCTCTTTCACCAATCGATCAACAAGCTCCAACTCATATGGAGTTAATGGGCTATCTTCAAGTTCAATCCCCAACCCTTTAGCGATCCCCTTTTTAAAAGCAGCATCTACTTCTGAAAGACTTACTGGCTCTAATGAGAGATCACGTCTTAAATCGTTAATCGCCACTGCTTTTTTTGCAAAGGATTGTTTTAACCGCTCCTTTATTTTAGGATTAGAATATCTCAATAAATCAAATATTAAATCAATATCCAATTCTAACAAAATAGATCCATGTTGTAATACTACACCCTTTTGTCTAGTTTGAGCACTGCCAGCGATTTTACGTCCCTCAACAACAAGCTCATACCATGAAGGGGAATCAAAACAAGCTGAGGAACTTGCAGCCTCATACTTTTGATTTTCCTCTTCTGTAGCTAAATTCACCATTTCAGCCTTTAAATCAAGTGATTTAAAACCAAACAATAAACCTTGACTTAGTACTCGATAAGCCTCATTCACTGTTTTCGGCAGACCAGGATAATCTTCTGATACGATCATACTATAGGTTAATTCTTGATCATGTAAAACAGCTCTTCCCCCAGTTTGACGTCGTACAAAACCAATTCCGTTTTCTTTTACTGCATCAAAATCTATTTCCTCTGACTTCTGAAAATAACCTATTGACAAAGTCGCCGGATCCCACCCATAAAATCTTAATGTGGGAGGAACTTTCCCTTCACTGTGAGCAAGTAAAATTGCCTCATCTATTGCCATGTTCTCTGCTGAAGAATAAACATCTGATTGAATAAAACGCCATTTGTTTTTCATATTCATGATCCTCTCTTATATAAAAACACTAAAATTTCATTTTAAGATTTGTCTCCAGTCCTATCTACATACATCACATCACTTTTGTCGGTATTTTTTTATTATATCAAACTCAAAAACTCAAAAATAGTTATGAAAGTCTTTGAATTGGTGCATACTAAGAAAACTCTGTGACACTGTATTACTGTTAAATGTAATCACAGCTCATATTACATTGAGAGTCATGTTAAAAAGTATTAATTCTAGGAGGGTGCGCAATTTGAATTCAAAGAGTCAAACGAAACACATTCATACATTAAATGAACACCTTCAGATTCATTTTGACCAATCTTGGGTAGAGGATATAGAAAATCGTTTTGAATCTAACGGTCCTTGGGACGATTGGACTTTATATCAACTTGCATATGAATCAGAGAATACTAAGTTAGTTACCGATTTTGATGAATTACAAAGTCTGAATCAACTCTCAAATGTAGAACCTATGCCTCATCAAATTTCAACTGCCAAAAAAGTGCTAACTGGAATGAGAGGTAGAGCAATTTTAGCTGATGAAGTTGGACTTGGCAAAACGATCGAAGCAGGTTTGATTTTAAAAGAGTACATGATCCGACAACTTGTCAAAAAAGTCCTCATTCTAGTTCCTGCATCCCTAGTATTGCAATGGGTTAGAGAATTAAATCAAAAATTTAATATTCCTGCGGTTGCACAAAAAAAAGCTTACATGTGGGATCAATATGATATTATTGTTGCTTCAGTAGACACTGCTAAACGTAATCCCCATCGAGATATCGTTTTGGATAAGGAATATGACATGTTAATCGTTGATGAGGCACACAAATTAAAAAACAAAAAAACAACAAACTATCAGTTTATTAATTCGGTAAGGAAAAAATATTGCTTATTACTTACAGCAACCCCTATCCAAAATGACCTTAAGGAATTATACAACCTAATCACAATTTTAAAACCAGGTCAATTAGGAGGTGATAGTCAGTTTAAAACTAACTATGTTGTAGATAAAAGAATACCAAAAAACGAAATACAGCTGCGTGATGAGTTATCTAACGTTATGATTCGTAATCGAAGAAGTGATGGTTATCTCGATCTTACAAAGAGAAATGTCAAAAATATCTCTCTTACTCTTTCCGATGAAGAATACGATTTATATCAATCGGTCACTGATTTCGTTAGAAAAAGAGCAGAAGATAAAGAAGGTGGAATAAGTCATTTATTCTCTTTAATCACATTACAACGTGAGGTATGCAGCAGTAGAGATGCGGTTTTCCTTACCCTTGTTAATTTATTCAAAAAAACAAGCGAAGACTCACCAGTACGTGCAATGATTTGGGAGCTTGTAGATAAAATCAAAAAAGTAAAAAGTCATACGAAAGCGAAAAATAGTCTTGAACTTATTCAAAAAATTAATGATAAAGTCATTATTTTTACAGAATATCGGGCTACTCAAGAATATTTATTAAGCTTTCTAAAAGAACATCAAATCATTTCTGTTCCATATCGAGGCGGAATGAATCGTGGAAAAAAAGATTGGATGATGGATTTATTTCGTAAAAGAGCTCAGGTTATGGTCGCCACAGAAGCAGGAGGAGAAGGCATCAATCTCCAATTTTGCAATCACGTCATTAATTATGATTTACCATGGAACCCAATGCGTGTTGAGCAAAGAATCGGAAGAGTGCATAGACTTGGTCAAAAAAATGATGTGCATATTTACAATTTATCTACAGAAGGAACCATTGAAGAGCATATTTTACACTTATTACATGAAAAAATAAACCTATTTGAATCTGTCATCGGAGGACTTGATCTCATATTAGAACGTTTAGAGAAAAAATCCTCTATAGAAAAGAATTTATATAAAATCATATTAGAATCACAAAATGAAAGTGAAATGCGCACTAAGTTAAACGACTTAGGGGATTCTTTTACCAAAGTAAAAAGTGAAATTTACAATCATCAAATCATAGACCAACCTGAAACTGAGGTGAACCCATGAATAAAGAACAAATAGACCAATATGTTATGCGGTATTTAGAATCCAAACAATGTCATATCATTGAAAAGGGATCTGATCATGTCGTTGCTCAGCTATCTCCTCAAGCAGATAGAGAGCTGACTAATCGACATTATTATTGGAATTTTGTAGAACGAACAGGAGCTCCTCCAGAAACAATGAGATTAACATTTGTTTTTGATATGGAAAAGTATGAGCAAGCCAAAACAAAAAATAAACTTCAAGAAAAAGAAAATAACACGAATTCAGATACTATTCTTGGGCGATTTTTAGGTATCTCACCTTTTGCTGGAACACAAAGAACCATTCAACAGGATATGACTTTTGGGAGTTTAAAATTAGAGCAATTGTTCCAAGTTGTACAGCAAAACGGTAAATATGTAAACCTATATGAAGTTCCAAATGAAACCTCCGTTTCGGAATCAACTGCTTATATGTCTTGGTTAGGAGTTAATTTCAAAGTAGAGTTCACAAGTGATCTAAAACGATCCGAAATTCATTCTCTTGGTATTTGTTTATCAACTGGGGAAATCAAAACTAATTTTCATGACACCACCTTGCAAATAAACTTAACAGCAAAAATGCCTCCAAACACCCATGTTAGACCTACAATTTCTTTAGAGAGAGCAGTTTCTGAACTACAAAAATATATCATCCAAAAAGTAAAACATGTTGATCAAAAGTGGGCGATAGAAGCACACGATAGACTAAATGAAGAAATTTTAAGAATACAAACTTATTATTCAGATTTAATAGCAGCTGCCGAGGAAGAAGATAAACAGGAGGTAAAGGATTTATTTGAAAATCGTTTACAGGAAGTTAGATGGCAATACGAACCTAAAATACAAGTATCCGTCATCAACTGCGGTTTTTTTTCTCTTTTGTCTGATGATCAATAAATCATTCTTTATGATCTATTGTTTTCTTACAAAAAAACATAAAAAAAGTGCATATTAAACAGACATAGAGTTACAAACTTTTTTGCTTTAATTTTATAAAATAAATGGACAAGCATTTTAAAATATATAAATGGCTGGTGAAACGATGTTAAAATCTATTCGATTATTTATGATTCTTGTTTTACTATTATGTTTTGTGATTAACATTAATCACTCAATGGTCAGTTACGCAACAACGACTCCAAATGTAAAACCTCAAGAAACTTTTGAACAAAATATCAACAACTGGATAAAAACTTTAAAATTACAGGAAGGATTCCATGAATGGGAATACGCATCTTGGAAAAGTTATGCATTAGGACCGGGTACTCATAACCGTTTGATCATTTTATTAAGTAAAAAAACAAAACAGGAAATTGGTTATCTTGTCGTTGGAGCAGACTCAAAAGGAAACTATAAATTAGTTGAATATGGTGCTGGAGAATATCCATTATTTAGTTTAAACACATTACAAACGACATTTGATGTCACTTACCTTAAAGATTTAAACATTCCAGAAATAAAAGATCTAGAAATTGAACAGTTTGTTGAGCGTATATATCCAAATGCACTTGAAGCAGTATGGAAAGTGAGTATCGAACCTTATACTTTTTATATCGATGCAAAATCAGGTGAAATCTATCCTATTGATTCTGATTCTATCAATAAAACACCAAGAGAAATAAACTATACTTTATATGCAGGTACAACATCTTATATACAACATAGTTTAGAAAAAGAAATCTTTGATCCGTTTGAAAAACTAAAATGGGTTTCTAATGATCCACAACTTGTAAATAGTTACGAAGATTTTCAAAAAACATTACTTAATGAAGAGGAAGTAACATATACCGAAAAACTGTTCGAACAGGCAGTAAGAATGCCTTTAGCAGTTATTGGGTATCATCAGTGGAATGAAGGACAACTTTACATTGCCTTAGACCAGAATGGGGTAAGATATATACATTTTATGTCCCTTTATCCTTATGGGCAGTTCTTTTAAATAGCATGTCCATTGCAATAGGAAGCATACCAAACCATTTTGTTTTCCAAGCTTCTTTGTGCTGTTCTTCTTGATTTTTGTTCCGAAGCTCCTTTGGTGTGTTCATATATCTTACCACTTTCTCAGTGATTTCCTTTAATAAATCTTCACCAGAGTTTTTTGCCATTTCATTTTCTCCTTTCAGGTTGGTTACCATTTGATTTATTATTATTGTACCCAAAAATGGAGAAAAATAATTTATTCAAGCTGATTGATGATTGTTTGGAATCGATTTTTTTAATTTCTTTATCGTTTGTAATTGGATGATAAATGTATCCAACTGTTGGCTAACCGCAATGACATGATCGTCTACAAAATCTCCCTTATTTTTGATTAAAACAGTAAGTTGTTGTCGTAATTCTTCAATTTTTTTATTTAATTGTTTTTCATGCATCTATCATTCTACTCCTATTCTCAAAAAGTGACTGAATCTATTATATAATAAATCGCATGTAGAAAAATGGAGAAAATTGTCGTTTGTGTTAAATTTTTTTTATTTTTTTTTAAGGAATATATTTAGGGGATAAATTTCGAAAAAAAGACACACAAAATGGTATGTGAAACTATTTTTTTATCTTTACATTTAGTACTATTGAGTGTATACCACTTTTGCTAAAGGAGGTTATTCATTTGGTAGGTACTATGATCTTAGCTATCATTATGACGATTATCATGACATTATTATTAATTTACGTAACCAATAAAGCATATTCTAGAAAATGGGAAAAAGATGACCATGATCCTGTTTAAGTGTTTTATGGCTCTAGGGACACTCTTTCATTTTCATAAGGCTGATAAATATATTCTCGTGACAGTTTAACCATCTTTCTATTCCGTTTACGTATCATCACAACCTCAGAGTCCCATGCGACAACATTTCCTTTGACATCATTTTTTTCATCATTGTCACGAATGACTCTTATTAAAATGCCACTTACACGATATTCATTTAATCTTTCATCATTAATCATACTTCGCCGCTCCTAAATTTCTAAAATAACATATCTTATTTTTTAAAAAAAGGTCTAAATGGATTCATTTTAGACCTTCTTTATCAACATATTTATTTATTGAGTTCATCTTTTTTGAAATGTGTTTAACCAACGTGCTTCTTAGAATCGTTTTTCTCGAACCAGTCATCTAGTACTTTACTTGACATTACGCGTTCTTCAATGTACTGAACCTGTTGTTTTGTAAAATGGCTTTTCCAGTCAAATGATAGGTCTTCGCAAAGACTTACAATTGTCAATAATTCTGACCAAGCAACGTATCTTTTATACCAGAAAAATTGAGGATGTTCAATCATATAGGGATACAAATCATCAAACTCAGTATGTTTACAGTCAAGAGCACGCTCAAAATGTGTTTTAGCCCCTAATAACTTTTTCACAAAATACGCTAACAAATCATTATCTTTCCCCATAACGTTTTGCCTCCTCTCATTATCTTACCATTATTATAAATGAAAAAAGTGAGATAGGAAAGGTGTAAAAAAATGAAAATTCTTCATTTAGAGAGGTTATTCAAACTTACTCAAAGCCAATATCCCCATTTTCTAAAGAGATAATTTTCACCAATGATTCCACTCGTATATCCTTTTCTCGAATATCTTTAGCACCTTTTTGGAAAGCTTTTTCAATAACTATTCCTGCGCCTACAAGATGTGCACCAGATCGATGAATAATGTTTATAAGTCCCTTCAATGCATCACCATTGGCAATAATATCATCAACAATTAAAATTCGATCTTCTGATTGTACAAATTCACTTGAAACTACGATATCTGTCACTATTCCCTTTGTAAAGGACGGAACACGCTCACAATAAAAATGATCTGTCATTAATGTTTTTTTTCTACGAGCAAAAATTAAGGGTACTTCCAGTTCTAAAGCAGTTGCATATGCAATGGATATTCCTGAGGATTCGATGGTTAATACTTTTGTTATCCCTTGATCCTTAAATCTTGCTGCAAACTCTCCACCTAATTGTTGAATTAATTTAGGATCAACTTGATGATTTAAAATAGAGTCTAGATTTAATACTTGATTAGAAACAATTTGACCTTCACTTATGATTCGTTGTTTTAAATAATCCATATCGAACCCTCCATAAATTCAATTCTACTGATGTTTTACACCATTTTATCATATTCCATTCATTTTATTTAAAATCGTCAAACATCTCTGTGATATTTTTCATTTTTCTCATTTGTTGTTCCATTAGAATTTTTTTCGGTTTGACAAAACCATCTCGAAAATAGTATTTTCTTTGTTCAGATCTGAGCTGCTGTTTCACATATTTTCGAAAAGGGAAGTTTTTATAACGTTTTGGATTGTAGTTAATCCATCCTTTTAAGTGAGGATAATCGTATATTTGCCCTTCAAAAATTAATTCCAATTGCTCCACATCTCTGAAATCATCTGGGGTAACCAAAGCGCTTTTTTTCTTAAATAAATCAACACCGCTTCGTTTCAATATTTCCGATACAAATTGAGAACAGAAATAAGCACCTGGTACATCTAACGATTTATTAAATGGAATTCCAAATAATCCAATTAAATTATAATAATATTTTTCGCTATTTTTTTCGAACATAGAAATGTATCTTACCAGTTTTTTATAGTCATTGTCATTTAAACTTAATTTGTATATGGCACAAGTTGTTTCTGGATACCAACTGAAGGTACCTTTTATAAAATCCTCTTGGATAAAACCACCATAAAACGGGTTGTCAGGTTGCTTTCTTCCAAAACTATATACTTTTTTTAGATTCATATCCAAAGAAAGTGAAGCATGATTATAAGGTGCATTTGTAACTGACTTAATCGCCTTTGTAAACATCGTGCCCGTATTTGTTAATACTATATAAATCGGTTGCATTCATTCGCTTCCTTTCGATACATAATATCCTATCATATGCTTCTATTATACTACTTGTACACATAAGATTAATTATATTAAATGTTGTTCAAAAAATTGCTTAAAACTGAACTTTTTGAACAATTACTATTATACAGGTTGTACGAGAGGCGGGAACAGTTTAAATGGAACAATATAAAAAAATCATTCAGATTGCCTTCACTTATATGGGAACTATTGTTGGTGCAGGCTTTGCGACAGGACAAGAAATATTAACCTTTTTCACCCAATTTGGTTCCATTGCTACACTAACTATTTTAATCACAAGTATCATGTTTGTTTGGCTAGGTACAAAAATCATGATATTTGCTCATGATATAGGTGCTGAGTCATATGAAGATCTCAATAAATTGTTATTTGGTGAACGTTTAGGTAGGTGGATTAGTTTTTTAATGTTAGTTATTTTGTTTGCTATTACCTCGGTCATGTTAGCTGGAGGTGGTTCTATATTTCATGAACATTTCCATATTTCCTATCAAATAGGTTTATTTTTTACCATTCTTCTCGCCTATTTTGTACTTTTGAAAGGAATTAACGCCATCTTAATTGTAAATTCTATTGTTGTGCCATTAATTTTATTATTCACGATGATCATTATTTTTACAACGATTCAATCCCCTAATGCAGGGAACTGGATCTATCGAACAACAGAACCAAATATGTTAAGGGTATGGCTCTCACCCTTTTTATATATTGGCTTTAATTTATCACTTGCACAAGCGGTTTTAGTTCCTATAGGATCAAAGATAAGAGATAAAAAAGTAGTGTATTGGGGAGGTATCTTGGGAGGTATAGGCATTGGTTTAATGCTGCTTGCAGGACATTTTGCCTTATCGGCTCAGATGCCAGGTATTACTCAATTTCAAATCCCAATGGGAATGCTCATCGTTGATTTAGGAAGAGCCATCCAGTTTTTATTTTTGCTCGTTATCTACGCTGAGGTCTTCACCACTTTTATTGCAAACATCTACGGATTAACACTACAAATCAAACAAAGAACTTCTCTACATCATCAAGCCATTATCATATCCATACTAATTCTTGGTTATTTTATTAGTCAGATTGGATTCAGCACCTTATTATCCACTTTATACCCTCTGTTTGGATTCCTTAGTTTGGGTTGGTTATGGATGATGATGAGAACAAAACCTTCTAAAGTAAGTTGATTAAATATTACATATCTGTCAACTTAAGAGTTAAAATTAGATTCATGATTGGAGGAGGATTCTTAAGCTTGTAAGTGTACATTGAATTAGCCTGTATCAAGTGATAAAATTACCTATAAAATAACATTTAAATATAATATTTTACTTTTCTTTATATAACCGACTCCATACTAAAAATTCATTATATGAGGAGATGATCACACGATATGATCGAAGATAGAGCCGACGTTTTATTCTCTATTTTTAATGAGATGCTACAAGAAGAGAGTCTCCCTATCATTACAAAAGTCGCTATGAAAGCTCTTCAATCTCCTGTAGAAGATAACTTAGAATTGGTAGAAAAGATTTATGATAGGATAACAGCCATTGAAGAACCTTCTATTAGGCTAGCTCTTTATCAAGTCATTATTGACTACTCACGAGAACACGGAATCATGCCTTATCTCGCTAAAGGTTTATTGCAAGCCTATCTGATTGAGCGGGATGATTTTACCAAACTTCGTTCGACATATACATTGGGTAAAGGTATTTTGTTTTATGAGGAATTCCTTACGAGTGAAGAGCGGGGTCAAATGTATTATAAATTAGGGGTTCACGCTTACTACTTGCATTTGTTTGAAGAGAGCGTAGAACTGGGTAGGAAAGCATTAGATGAAACCATCTGTGATACTAAAATGCGGGCGAACACTTTTGTTGCTATATATAATAGTTACTACTACTTAGGCAATTATGAACAAACAAAAAAATATTTGGGTCTGTATAAGGAATTACCATTCCCAGAAGTGAAAGACAAACCAAAATTAATTGAGGCGGCGCTTCATTCAGCAAATGGTAATCATTATCTGGCTATATCACTTCTACAAGATAACCTTACAAAATGTGGGGATGATGCCTTGTTGCATGTTGTTAATGATTTAATTGCACTATACTTGCAGATGAAAAACCTATCAGCAATTGAAGAGCTTTTCCAATTTGAAAAGAAACTGATATCTATTACATACTTTACACCCTTTAAAAAAGCTGAACTAGCCCAATACTCTAAACTCAAAGGAGATTATTATATCTTAACAGAAAGAGTAGAAGAAGGTATAGATTTATATTTAGAAGCAGCGGCTGGATATGCCAAAGTTGACCTTACCTCCAATGAAAGCGAATGTTTTAGGATTATTCAGAGTACGAAAGCAATTAACAGGTTGAGAGGTCAGACAAGTACATTTCTTAAAGATTCTTTTACTCTCAACCTGATCTCTCCACTTAAAAATATCAATACCTTGATTGAAGATACAAATCAACATCAGGAAACTTTCAATCATGATTCAGAAAATTTAATTTATTTAGGACATAACACATATTTTCATAAGCTCGAACTTTGGATTCAAGATGAGAATACTAATAGAAATCTATCCAATAGGGAACATGAGTTATTAAACCTTTTTATTAAAAATGAGGGTGAAATAATTACAAAGACGCAGATTATTTCTTTGATATGGAATGATGCAGCAGATGAAGGAAGTGTTAGTGTTTTGATCACACGATTAAGAAAAAAGTTAGGCAGAGCTGCTAAAACTATTCAAGGTAGAAAACAAGGTGGGTATATTTTCAAAAGGATTTAACGTCAATAACAAGATATAATTGAGCAGAACTTTTAGTAAGATATGAAGTTTCTGCTTATTTACGTTATATGACTTAGGGGAAAATTTGCAATAAAATCATTTATATTCCTCTTAAAATAAAAGTGATGACAAGACACAGATGTTTTTTTACTAATTATGTTAATTTTCCCAATAAAAACAAACTCTCATGTCAAATATATAACATAGAGAGTTTCATTTTTACTTTTATTGTCTATCTGGGGAAGTACTCTGAAGTACTCTTTTTTTTATTCTAAAAAACATCTTGATGTAATTTTAATATCATTTTTCCAATCCTTCTGTAATACTTTTATTTAAATCGAAGTTTTCAGATTCCTATCTCCTTGTCAAGGTCAGATGGTTTCTTTGTCCTATACTAACCATTTAAAATTAATATAATCATAAGATTAGAAAATTGAAGAGTTCCCTCTTCTCTTCAATTTTCTTTTTTTTACGAATAAATTCGTTTTTTCTCACCAATCTCGGAAATCTCTCTTTCTATACATTTCCTTCTTTAAATTCGCTACCCCCTTTCGAAATCATTTTATCTTGTTATCCCCCAATAAATTAATAATACTTCACTACCATAGTGCAAACATATTGACAACAATGTAATTACAAACCCTTCATTTTATCCTATTTTGTTTTAAAATTAAATTTATTAAAAATCAGTCAAATTATATTAAAATATAACTGTTATTCACTATTATGGCTAAATTAAACATACTACTTTAAAAACATTCAAAAAAGGCATTGCACTAAAATTCCTCATAAGGAGATGATCGAACGATATGGTCGAAGATAGAGCCGACTTATTATTCTCTATTTTTAATGAGTTGCAACAAGAAGAAAGTCTCCCAATCATTACCAAAGTCACTATGAAAGCCCTCCAATCTCCTGTAGAAGATAGCTTAACATTGGTAGAGAAGGTTTATGATAGGATAGCAACCATTGAAAAACCTTCTACTAAGCTAGCCCTCTATCAAGTCATTATTGACTACTCTCGAGAACACGGAATCATGCCTTATCTGGCTAAAGGTTTATTACAATCCTATCTTATTGAACGAGATGATTTCACCAAATTTAGAGCTACATATGCATCAGGTAAAGGTGTTTTATTATTTGGGGATTTCCTTACGGATGAAGAACGAGGTTTGATGTTTTATAAATTGGGGGTTCATGCTTACAACTTGTCTATATTTGAAGAAAGCGTAGAAATGGGTAGGAAAGCATTGGATGAAACGATTTGTGATACTAGAATGCAAGCAAACACCATCTATTTTTTATGTAATAGTTATTACTATTTAGGTGATTTTAAACAGGCAAAAAAACACTTAACTTTATATAAGAATTCTTCGCTCCCAGAAGTGAAAAACAATGCAAAATTAATAGAGGGACTGCTACATTCAGCCAATGGAAATCATCATCTAGCTATCTCACTCCTACAAGAGAACCTGATAAAAAGTGGAAATGACTGTTTATTGCATATTGTGTTACTAATCACGCTACACTTACAGATAAAAAAAATATCAGCTGTAAAAGAACTTCTTGAACATGAAGAGGAAATATTATCTATTACATATGTCACACCATTTAAACAAGCTAAATTATCTCAATTTTTCAAACTCAAAGGGGAATATTATATTCTTACTGAAAGAGTAGAAGAAGGTATAAATTATTTATTAGAAGCAGCAACAAGGTATGCCAAAGTTGACCTTATATCCAAAGAAAGCGAATGTTTTAGGATTATTCAGGGCACAAAAGTGATTAACAGGTTAGGAAGTCAGCCAAATACATTTATTAAAGATTACTTTACTCTCAACCTTATTTCTCCTCTAAAAAATGTCAATCCCTTATTTGAAGATACAAATCAACATCATGAAAGTCTCAATGGTCATTCAGAAGATTTAATCTATTTAGGGCACGATACATATTTTCATACACGTGAGCTTTGGGTTCAGAATGGAAACTCTAAGAGGAATCTATCCAATAGAGAATATGAGTTATTAAACCTTTTTATTAAAAATGAGGGAGAAATCATTACAAAGACACAGATTATTTCTTTAATATGGAATGATGCAGCAGATGAAGGAAGTGTTAGTGTTTTGATTACACGATTAAGAAAAAAGTTAGGTAAAGCTGCTAAAACGATTCAAGGTAGAAAACAAGGTGGATATATTTTTAAAAAGTTTTAACGAAATATATAATCCTCCATCCTTCATAAAATTGACCCCATACTAAAAAATCCATACAAGGAGATGATCACACGATATGGTCGAAGAGAGAGCCGACGTATTATTGTCTATTTTTAATGAAATGCTACAAGAAGAGAGTCTCCCCATCATTACCAAAGTTGCTAAGAAAGCCCTTCAATCTCCTGTAAAAGATAGCTTAGAATTGGTAGAGGAGGTTTACGATAGGATAGCAACCATTGAAAAACCTTCTACTAAGCTAGCACTCTATCAAGTCATTATTGACTACTCTCGAGAACACGGAATCATGCCTTATCTGGCCAGAGGTTTATTACAAACCTATCTGATTGAACGAGATGATTTCACCAAATTTCGATCTACTTATACATCAGGCAAAGGTGTTTTGTTTTTTGAGGATTTCCTTACGAATGAAGAACGAGGAGTGATGTATTATAAATTAGGGGCTCACGCTTACTACTTGTCTTTATTCGAAGAGGGCTTAGATATGTGTAAAAAAGCATTAGATGCAGGAATTAGTGAGAATAGAATGCATGCTAACACTATTTATGGTATATGTAATTGTCATTATTACTTAGGTAATTATAAACAAGCAAAAGAATACTTAATTCAATATAAGGAATTCTCGCTCCCCGAAGTGAAGGACAATGCAAAATTAACAGAAGCGAGATTACATTCAGCGAATGGAAATCATTATCTGGCAATTACTCTACTCCACGAGAACCTGCCACAATGTGGGGATTATACCTTACTACATGTTGTGAATCATTTAATCAACCTCTATTTACAGACAAATAATCTATCAGCAATTGAAGAGATTATTCAACTGGAAGAAAAACTACTATCTACTACATATGTTACACCATTTAAGAAGGCTAGGTTAGCTCAGTATTTCAAACTCAAAGGGAAATATTATATTCTAACTGAAAGAGTAGAAGAAGGTTTAAATTCATATATAAAAGCAGCGGCTGGATACGCCAAGATTGACTTTATATCCAAAGAAAATGAATGTCTTAGATTTATTCGGGGTACGAAAGAGATTAACAAGTTGAGAGATCAGTCAAGTACATTTCTAAAAGATTCTTTTACTCTCAACCTGATCTCTCCACTTAAAAATGTCAATACTTTGTTTGAAGGCACAAATCAATATCAAGAAAGTCTTAATGGTGATTCTAAAGATTTAATTTATTTGGGACATGAAACATATTTTCATACACGTGAGCTTTGGATTCAGGATGGAAATTCTAAAAGGAATCTATCCAATAGAGAAAATGAGCTATTAAACCTTTTTATTAAAAATGAGGGGGAAATAATTACAAAAACACAGATTATTTCTTTGATATGGAATGATGCAGCAGATGAAGGAAGTGTTAGTGTTTTGATCACACGATTAAGGAAAAAGTTAGGTAAAGCTGCTAAAACGATTCAAGGTAGAAAACAAGGTGGATATATTTTTAAAAGATTTTATTGAGATGTACAATCCATCCTTCAATAAATTAAGGAGATGAACACACAATATGGTTGAAGATAGAGTCGACGTATTATTCTCTATATTTAATGAAACGCTACAAGAAGAAAATCTCCCTATCGTTACCAAAGTCGCTATGAAAACCCTACGATCTCCTGTAGAAAATAGCTTAGAATTAGTAGAGAAGATTTATGATAGAACAGCGACCATTGAGAAACCTTCTATTAGGCTGGCTCTTTATCAAGTCATTATTGACTTCTCACGAGGGCACGGAATCATGCCTTATATCGCTAAAGGTTTATTACAATCCTATCTGATTGAACGAGATGATTTCACCAGACTTCGCTTAACGTATACATCTGGAAAAGCGATATTGTTTTTTGAGGAATTCCTTACAAGTGAAGAGCGGGGTTTAATGTATTGTAAATTATCGGTCCATGCTTACAATTTGTGTTTATTTAAAGAAAGTGTAGAGATGGCTAAAAAAGCATTTGATGAAACGATTCATGATACTAGAATGCGGGCAAGCACTTTTGTTGCTTTATCCAATAGTTACTACCGCTTAGGTAATTATGAACAGACAAAAGAGTATTTTTCTCAATATAAGGAGTTCTCATTTCCGGAAGTGAAGGATAGAGCAAAGTTAATTGAAGCAAACTTACACTCATTGAGTGGGGATTATCAGTTAGCTATTTCAGTATTACAAGAAAACCTAACACAATATGGAGATGACTCATTACTGCATGCAGTGAACCAATTAATTACACTATATTTACTAACGAAAAACTTATCACCAATTAAAGAGCTTATCCAATTGGAAGAGAAATTATTATCTATAACATATGTAACACCATTTAAAAAAGCTGAATTAGCCCTATATTCTAAACTCAAAGGAGATTATTACATCTTGACAGAAAGAGTAGAAGAAGGAATTGATTTATATTTGGAAGCAGCGGCTGGATATGTCAAAGTTGACCTAATCTCCAAAGAAAGCGAATGTTTTAGGATTATTAAGGGCACGAAAGCAATTAGCAGATTGAGAGATCCGTCAAGTACATTTCTAAAAAATTCTTTTACTCTCAACCTCATCTCTCCACTAAAAAATGTCAACACCTTTTTTAAAGATACAAATCAACATCAGGAAAGTCTCAATGGTCATACGGAAGATTTAATATATTTAGGACATGATACATATTTTCATACACGTGAGCTTTGGGTTCAAGAGGAAAATTCTAAAAGAAATCTATCCAATAGAGAATATGAGCTATTAAACCTTTTTATTAAAAATGAGGGAGAAATAATTACAAAGATACAGATTATTTCTTTAATATGGAATGATGCAGCAGATGAAGGCAGTGTTAGTGTTTTGATCACACGGCTTAGAAAAAAGTTAGGTAGGGCAGCTAAAACGATTCATGGTAGAAAACAAGGTGGGTATATTTTCAAAAGGATTTAACGTCAATAACAAGATAAAAAAATGAGCAGAACCTTCTATAAGATGTGGGCTCTGCTCAAATACAGTTAACTAACTTTAAGAAAGATGTTGAATTTTGTGTTAGGAAACTTTACATTATTATATACATTTTAACAATTATATGAGTTTTTATTCATTTTTGATAAAATTCGCTCTTACTTTTTAAATAAAGCTCTAAAACTTGAATCCAAGTTAGCTTTTACATATGGGTTACTATCTGGGAGTTCTATATATGGTGATGGTATCATTAAAACTTGAAATATATTCTCATCATATTTTAGATTTGTTATTTTAGTTTTGAGATGCTTTTCTTTACCAGGATTAATCTCATCATATATGTAGTAAGAGTCATCTAGAATTGGTATTTGTTCCCAATTATTTAAGGCGACTAAATAAAAATCATAAATAAAGTCATCTTGATTGCCATAAATAATTTTTATATCTACATTTTCTTTACTATCCTGAATTGTTTTTGAAGTTAAAATTTTATAGTCTTTTCCTACCTCATTAATAAATATTCCAGTGACTTTTTGCTCTACTATTTCAATAATTTCATTAGACTGTATATGTTTTCCTTTCTCAGGAATATGTGATATACCGTTCAATATATTAACTCTTATATTATATACTCTTGACGATTGATTTATTGAATTAATCTTATTAATATCAGTTACTACTTCATTAGGACTTTCTAAAATGATATAATTTATAGAATGAAACCCTACATCTAAATCATGCAAATCTATCGGAATATTACTATACTCATCAGCATTAACTGAAAAATTGAATGTTTTGTATTTATTTCCTTCAACTTCAAATTCAATCTGTTCATAGTGGTCAAATACAATTAATCCAAACTCTTTATTCTTTGAGGTCATATTACCAAACACTACATTTTTTTCAAAAGAACTTTCATTTGTTAAAAATGTTCTTTTAGGTTCTATCTCTTGTCCATTATATAAACCAAGTGAATATCCTTCACCTGATTTAGCCATTGGTAATTGATCTTTTTTATAATTTGAATCTTCCTCTTGACATGCTGATAGAAAGAGTAGAGAACAAATTATTATAGTTAATATTTTATGTTTCATCATAATATTGTTTCCTTTAGTTTAATAAAATAAATTAGCAACTTTACATGGAATAAAGGCTTGATATGTTGATTAACATTACGATTAAGGGCACCGTGGCTGTATGTAATAAGTCATGCCTTCAGAAGTTCAATGTCTAGTTTCTCTATTATTACCAGTTAGTGATAATTATACACTGAGTTTATAGAGGAACGTACCGTAAAGTTTAGCTATCTTCAGTAGTTGGATACCAATTAGTATAACCTTCATGCTCAAACTTATGATTAGATGTTGCCACGAAGTCAGGTAAACTTGTCCAAACTGTATCTTGAACTGTTTCAGATGAGAAAGTGACAATTGCAAAGGATGCATCTGTATTACTATCACTATCAGTTGTAGAAAGAGTACCCTTGATTAATAGTTGTGTTTTTACATAAATCAAGTCGATAGGTGCATATTCTGATTTTGAGCTATCTGCGTATGATTTTGAATAAGAAGATACGTCAACTTCATAAGTCCCGAAAATACTAGTGTCATCCCATACTCCTGTAGTATTTGCTGACCACCAACCTGGTTCAGCATTTAGAGAAGCTTTCAACGAAACATCTTGTGTTTGACTCAAAGAAATAGGTTCTCTTTCTTTCGAAATTTTTTGCCCTACTTTATGACCATTATTATCAAATTTTTCTTCAATAGTAATCTCTTCACCATCTTTATTTTTTTTAGTTGAAATTTTTGATTCCCCAATTTTCTGCCCTGCTTTATCATATCTGATTTTAGTTTTAATCTTTTCATCTGAACTACCAGCAAAAATGGATTGGGGAATAATTAGAGCGAATATCACTACTAACAATACTAGTTTTTTCTTCAAAATAAAATCCTCCCTTTGGTTAAATGAATTCCACTCTTAAATAAAATATGTTTTCATTATAAAAATTCAAAAAAGTAGAAACTCAGATCTTTTACTTTGTGAATTTTTATTCAATATCGTTGGTCGTTGGGTACCAATCTTGAAAACCATCGTCCTCAAATTTATGACTAGTTATCCCTTCCAAGTCATGAAAAGTAGTGAAATAATTTTTGGAGCTTTTTGCAAGAGCTGTTGCAGTAGATGCATTAGTATTTGAATCTTGCCTACTTCCTAATATAGTGCCATCGACAAGTACTTGTGTTTTTACAAATATTAAGTCTATAGCTTGATAAACTTCTTCAAAGCTATTTTCGTATGATTTTGAAGAACCAGTTGATGTTCCCGAATAATCACCAGCCCAATAATCCCATCTTGCTGTAGTAGTTGCTACCCACCAACCTTTAACACCATCATCTTCTACATCAACTTCAGCTTTTAACGAAACATCTTGTGTCTGATTCAAAGAAATAGGTTCTCTACTTTTTGAAATTCTTTGTCCTGTTTTGTTACCATTATTATCAAATTTTTCTTCAATAGTAACCTCTTCACCATCTTTATTTTTCTTAGTTGAGATTTTTGATTCCCCAATTTTCTGCCCTGCTTTATCATATCTGATTTTAGTTTTAATCTTTTCATCTGAACTACCAGCAAAAATGGATTGGGGAATAATTAGGGCGAATATCACTACTAACAACACTAGTTTTTTCTTCAAAATATAAACCTCTCCTTTTTTAAAGTTAAAAGCTATTTAACTTTAAAATAATATATTTTTAAAAAATTTATTATACCATTTTAATGTAATTTTTCACACTTCATATAAATTTTTAAATAAATTTACTCTGTATAACTTAAAGTGCTATATAAAAGTATAGATTATATCATTAGCATAATAGAAATGATGAAGATTCCTCTTAAATTCCATATTTCACCTTTCTTGTTATATCATTTTTCTAACCTATAAACAGCATAACTTTTATTTACATCTAAAATTTCAAATTTCATATTCCTATCTCCTAGTCAAGATCAGAAATATATATTCCATTTGAGATTTCTTTGTCCTTTTTTTCTTCTAGTTCAAATAATTTAGCTTTAGAAAAGTGAAAAGTTCCCTCTTATCTTCAAAATACTTTTAGTAGATAACGAATGAATTTCGTATTTTCCTTCAATCAACTCCAGATAATCTGAATTGAATCCAAAGAAACCATTTTACTTTCAAGCCTAAATTTACTTCTTTAATCATTTCTAACATTTTCATTACCCCCTTTCGAAAATCATTTTATCTTGTTATCCCTCAATAAATTAATAATACTTTACCACCATAGTGCAAACATATTGACAACAATGTAATTACAAACTGGTTTCTCATAAAGCCCAATGTATATTGAAATTTTTTCAATCCAATGATATTCTATTAAATAACAAATAGTTACAATATATTACTTTTTATTCGATTTTTCTTCATCATTTTTATTTTTAAATAATTAAAGTACTTCTGTTAAAATATATGTTTATGTAGAAAGGGTGGAAATGAATGATTACCACCAAAGCAAATTCATCATTGGGGGAACTCATTCGACATCATCGGAAACAAGCTGAAATGACATTAGTGCAGCTAGAAAAATTAACCGATGTTGATAAAGCTAGCATATCTAGGATCGAATCGGGACAAGTTAAACGTCCATCCTTAGTAAATATTCAAAAAATAGGCTGTATACTAAAAATTTCTTCTGAAGAGATAATCGAGCGATATATAGAAGTTGAAGAAAGAGATGAAGTTTTATTTACTATTTTTGATAAGTTAATTCAAGGAGAAAAAAACATTTCTATTATTTCGAATGTGGCTATGAAGGTCCTTCAATCTCCTGTAGTAGATAGCATAGAATTAGTTAAAAGATTATATGAGAAGGTGACAATCATTGAGAAACCTTCTATAAAGCTAGCTCTTTTTCAACTAATTATTAACTATTCACGAGCTCACGGAATCATGCCTTATATCGCTAAAAGTATGTTACAAGTATATCTTATTGAACGGGATGATTTCTCAAAATTTCGATCAACGTATGTATCTGGAAAAGGTATTTTGTTTTTCGAGGATTTCCTTTCTAGTGAAGAGCGAGGTCTAATGTATTATAAATTGGGTGTCCATGCTTACTATTTATGTATATTTGAAGAAAGCGTTGATTTGGGTAGAAAAGCATTGGACGCAGAGATCTCAGATAATAGAATGAGGGCAAATACTATCTATTTTGTATGTAATTGTTACTATTACTTAGGTGATTATGAACAAACAAAAAAATACTTAACTTTATATAATGAGTATTCGCTTCCAGAAGTAAAAGACAATACAAAATTAATAGAAGCTGCATTACATTCGGCTAATGGAAAACATCAACTAGCTATTTCGGTTCTGCAAGAGAACCTGCCATATTGTGGGGATGACACTTTGCTGCATGTAGTGAATCTTTTAATCATTTTACACTTGCAGACGAAAAATCTATCTGAAATTGAAATGCTTTTTCACCTAGAAAGAAGACTATTATCTATTCCATGTGTTACACCGTTTCTTCAAGCTGAGTTAGCCCACTATTACAAACTCAGAGGAGATTATTATATAGTAACAGAAAGAATTGAGGAAGGGATAAATTGTTATTTGGAAGCAGCAGCAGGATATGCCAAGGTTGATCTTATCGCTAAGGAAAGTGATTGCCTAAGGCTTATCTTGAATATACATACTAATAAAAAAGAGACGATGGATGTTTCAACAATTGAAAAACTAGAAACTTATCATAATTACAAAGTGAAGACCTCAAATTTATAATGAAAGGAGGAAGCAACAATGAAAAATATTAAGTCTATATATGTAGTTACTTTTCTTATATCAGTCATCTTACCTATAAAAATTTCTGATATCTTAACAGTAGTAATTGGCGGTGCTGGATGGTAGTAGCGAAAGAATTAAAGTTTGAATACATAAAAAAATATAAAAAGTCACTTGAAGTTAGTTCAATCCATGAAACATATAACTTAATAGTTTATGTTTCTTTTTTTTCCTAATCAATACGTAAAAAGTCATTTTTTCTATGTAGATATATAATCTTATAATCTCTTATATACTATATAAATTTTTACCAATTTTGTTTAAAAATTTTATTTATTATAATTTAGTCAAATTATTTTAAAATAACATTAATAAACAAAAAAGGAATGTGAAAATATGAGAAATGTACAGGTAAGTAGATTTTCTATAAATGTATGTGAAATCCCGATGATTGTTA
This sequence comes from Chengkuizengella sediminis, assembly GCF_010078385.1. Classification (NCBI taxonomy): domain Bacteria; kingdom Bacillati; phylum Bacillota; class Bacilli; order Caryophanales; family Paenibacillaceae; genus Chengkuizengella; species Chengkuizengella sediminis. The sequence continues at coordinate 149,560 of NZ_SIJC01000009.1, read as the reverse complement.
TATCTCAAAATCCTAAGAATCATCCATTAAAATACGTTGCTAGGCTTTATGATCGTGATGAACCCTCACCCTTTGTGTATATGAAGGATTCATTATCAGAAGTTCGTGATGCGGTTCCAAAACAATTAAATAGATTAGAATCACAAAAAGATGATCATCCTACTGTGATAGAAACTTGGTCATAAAATTTGTAAACGTTTCAGAATACTATATAATGTAATAAAAACAATCTGAGGTGAATGATATGCCAAAGATAACAGCGATTACTGGTGGAGCACAAGGGATTGGCAGAGCACTGGCCATTTCATTTGCAAAAGAAGGATACCATATTTCGATTGCGGATACAAACAAAGATGCGGGTATAGAAGTTATACGATTTATTCATCAATTAGGTGGAAAAGCCATGTTTGTCCCTACTGATATTGCTAATATGGATGATGTTATCAAGTGGGTCAATCTAACCATAGAGGATATGGGTGTACCTGATGTCCTCATTAATAACGCGGGAATTGCAAAAAACAGTCCTGTATTAGATTGTTCACTTGAAGACTTTGATCGCGTATTATCCGTAAATTTACGTGGTACTTTTTTTTGTTCCCAACAGTTTGCCAAACGTATGATACATAAAAAAAACGGAGCCATTATCAATATTTCCTCACACGAGCTCTTATGTCAGAGAAAAATACAGAAGCTTATTCAGCATCTAAAGGTGGCATTTTGGCATTAACACATGCCATGGCTGTCAGTTTAGGAGAATTTGGTATTCGAGTTAACGCCATTAGTCCAGGATGGATTGAAACTCGTGACTGGTTATTTTCAGAGGATGCTGAAGAACCATTTCATACGGAAAAAGATAAACTTCAACATCCTGTTGGAAGAGTTGGAAAACCAGAGGATATTGTGGCCGCTTGTTTGTTCATTGCGGAGGAAAAAGCAGGTTTTATTACTGGACAAAACCTCGTGATTGACGGTGGCATGACAATCAAAATGATCTATGATTGACCTAAATTCAAATCTATATTTTGAATCTGAGGAAACATATCATTCATGGCTGTTCGAATATGTTCATGACAAGTGAAAAGTATGAGTTGATGATGATTGGATACATCATTTAAAACGGATAACGTAGACTTAAGTCTATCTCCATCAAAATTCACAAAGATATCATCCATGATTAAGGGGAGTGCTGCTTTTTTCCCAAACTCATGTGCAAGTGCAAAACGCATCGCTAAATATAATAATTCTGCTGTGCCTCTACTTAAAAATGAAGTTTCTATTTGTGCCCCATTTTCTCTCTCTACAATCATTCGTTTTTCTCCAAAAGGGACCATCACTCTTCGAAAGGCTCCATTCGTCATTTTTTCAAAGTAGGATGATGCTTTCATTAATACTTCTGGCTGACGTTCTTGTTCATACTTTGCCTTTGCTTTTTTAATTAAGTGTAATGCAAACGAATGAATAGCCCATTGATCCGAAAGTTCTCTCACCTTTGTCAATTCTCCTTCATATGCAAGCATATGTTCAGCATGATTCATATCTGATTCTAATTTTTCAAGCTGGTGACTCGTTCTTCCTTTTTGATCTCTCAGTTCAACTAGGCGATTTTGCATTTCCGTCAGTTGAGCAGATAGTTCATTTTTTAATTCTGTCATCGTCTCTATTGTATGGTTTCCCTTTAACTCTAACTCCAGCTTTTGCAGTTGTTTTTCTCCAACCCAATCTTGAAGAGAAAATTGAGTGTGACGTAATTCTTGCTCAAGTTGTTTCCTCTGATCATTGTAATATACGTTCGATAAAAATGATTTTTCATCCGAAGCTTGTGCCTCGCTCCATAAAAGATGTTTTTTCTCATCCAATTGCTTTAAAGTTTCTTGAATTCTTTCAATCTCTTCAACAACTTCCTCATATTGCAATGTAACATTTTTTTGATCATCATTTTTCTTTACTTGTAAATTTGCTTCCATTCTCATTTGTTTTAAGGCTTGTCCAATACTATACCCTTCTGTGAATGGAACAAAAACATTCACTTCATGTTCAAAGTGCTCAATCTTTTCTTCCAATCGTTTTATTTTTGTTTCATTTTTTTCTATATTTGTGAGTACATTCATCGCTTGATCCACTTGTTGAAAAATTTCTAACACAGATTCGGGAGAAAGATCCATGGATAGTTCAACTTGAGATAACCAATGTTTCCATTTATCTAAAAGAAGTTTGATATCCTTTTGTTTCTTATCGAGTAAGTCTTTTTTTTCTAGATATGATTTTTTCAACAAACTTATACCACTCATTAAATGTTCAATTTCTGTTTCAGTTTGTTTAATTTGGATATCATTTTGCTCTACTTCTTTTATTTTTTGCTCTATAATCATCAAAAGCTCATTCACTTCCTGATATTCAGAGGTTTGATGTACATCTACATTTGTAGACTCTATTGAGATGGCAATCTCTTTTTGAGCTGATAACTTCATTTGGAATTGGGTACATGATTGTTTTGTTTTTGTGTATAACTGCTCTTTTTGAATTATTTCCTCCTGTAGTTCATTTAAGGATGTCTGACTTCTAGTTATGGAATCATTTATTGAATTGTTGGATTTACTATTTTTAGTTATAAAATAGTATGCAATCTGAATACTCAACATACTAAAGAAACCAATCAAGGCAAAAGTCGTCATATCGTATACATATAAAAAAGATGGAACGATGATATTTAAACTCAACAAAATCCAATATAAACTTTTGTTTTTTTTATCTTTTTTCATCATTTTTAGCTCATTTATGTTTTGTAGTAAATCCATTTTTCTTGTTTCTAACAAATGAAGCTCTTTATCCAGAAACTGAAGTCTGTTCATATCCATTTTGAATTCAGCGATCATTGTATGTAACTGTTGAGCACTATTCATGTTCATGTGAGCTAAGATATGATGATTCTTTTTCAACAGTGGGGAAATGAATAATTTTATTTTTTCTATTAACTGTTTGTCCGATTCAATCTTCTGAGTTAATTGCTCAAAATCAACCTTTAATTTCTCTTTTTCTGTATGAAATTCATGTAATAACGATTTAAAATGTAACACCTTTTCTCTAGCGGCTACAGATGTAGAAAAAGATCTAACTTGATTTGCGGTCCAGTTTTCGTTTATTTTTAGCAGACTGTTTTGAAGTCTTTCATTCAGTTGTTCATTTTCGAATTTCAATTCATGTTTTAAGGATTTTTCATTTTCGTACGTTCCTAATTGTTCATTTAGTAATTCTAATTGAGGTAACGAATTCATCGATATTGTGTTGGGTTTTAATTGTTGAATTTCTTCCTCTAACTTTCTTTTTTTTAAAATAAAACGATTCCGTTCTATCTTTAAGTTTTCTTGAACTTCTACAAGCTTTTCAAATCGAATTTTTGCATCGACTGGAAAGTTTTCAAACCTAGGTAAACGGTCTAATTCTTCATTAATTTCTTGTTTTCTAACCCAAGTATCTCGAGCTTTTAAGCAGAGGTTTAACCATTTTAGTTGATCTTGTTTTTCTTTAATAGATAGTTCTACTGAGTGGATTTCATCATTGATCAAAATTAAAGAGTGTTGATGGGCATTGTACTTTTCAATATCTCTCCTATTTTCTCTCAGTTTGTTATCTATTGTTTCCAACGATTTTAATTGATGGATGATAAGCTGATTTTTACCACGAGGTTTAAATAAGGTTTCCATGACCCCGATTAGTTTCTTTTCTGCATCCATAATCCGATTCGCATGTATTCCCATACCAGAATGAAATAAATAACTGCTCATTTCTTCTGATTGTAAGGTACGTACCTCTTGTAACTCAGATAAACCAAATGCAAACAAATCACGAAATAACTGCTGTGAAATCCCACCTAATCGCTGCTGCATTTCTTTTTCGTTTAAGATAGATCCATCACTGGCGTATATAGTATCTCTCTTTCCATGAATTCTTTCAATTCTTAGTGTCTCCCCAGTTTCGTCTTCTAATTGTAGGAATCCACCATGTAATCCACCAATTACAGGTTCATACCTTTGTTGTAAATGTGCTCTAGTAGGAAAACCAAATAACATATTCCGTATAAAACCCATTGTTGTACTTTTCCCAGCTTCATTCTGTCCGTAAAATAAAGTAACCGGTTGATTTAATTTAAAATTTCGTTGATTAAATATACCAAAACCATCGATCTGTAATTGGTTGATTCTCATCTTCATTTCACCTCTTCTAGCAACAGATGGAGAACGAGTTCTTCTGCTGTTTTTAACCATTCGATTCGTTGCTGTTCAGAATCCATTTCTCGAAGATATTTTCCTGCTTTCAAATGAGATTTCATAGAAAACAAAGCTTCTTCATTAAAAGCTTGAAGCTGATTTGAATCATTCAATAAATGTTGTGAAATACGTAATAAATCACCTAAATAATGTGAATCATCCATATATTGATCTTTTGAAATTTCAGGACTTGTTTTGATTTTAAAACTTTCAATCCATACAAAAGAACGATCGACTTTTATAGATTCTAAGGTGTATTTTTCCTGATACTCCATCAATAATTCTTTTACATTTACATCCTCATTTAAAAAATGGTGTAAGGGTCCATAACCTTCAAAAGTAAACCGGGCAATTGTAGGTTTATTGTCCTTCTCCTCATCCAACATCTTTAGTTGTAGATCAACTGCATCTTTGAGATCCTGCTCACTTTTCAAATCAGCGATATTTATTTTGTTATGAATCCAACGAACTGCTTCTAATGCAACAAAGGTAAGCTTTGTTGTCCTTGTTTCATCTACATCTACAATGTAACATCCTCTTTCACCTAACTCTCTAACACTTCTTCCTTGTATATTACCTGGATACACGATATGTGGTTCTTCATGCACGATTTGTCTTGTATGAATATGCCCTAACGCCCAATAATTCACCGCTAACTTTAATAGGTCTTCTTTATGTGAAGGTGCATAATTATCGTGAGCGGGATTACCATCTAAATTTGTATGTAATAATGCAATATTATATTGATTCACATCTTTTATATTAAATTTTTCTGTTAAATTGCTAGTTACAGATCTAGTAGGATAAGAAATGCCATAGATATGAGCTATTTCTTGTCCATTACGGTCAAGTGCAGGTATCATTTCAACTTGATTAGATGGGAAAAAATGAACATGGTCTGGCCACTTTAGATCTGCTCTACTACCATCCTCTGGATCATGGTTACCATGAATAATAAACACTTGAATGTTGTTTTCCCCTAACCTTAACATTTCTTTCTGAAAACGAATTTGTGCACGTAAAGAACGGTCTGCCAAATCGAAAATATCCCCACTCAAAACCACAAATTGAACTTTTTCTCGAATCGCCAAATCCACCATAGTTTGAAGAGCTATAAAAGTAGAGTTTTTAATATAGGATGTAATTTCCTTAGAAGGTATGTTCATATACCCTTTGAAGGGGCTGTCCAAATGTAAATCTGCTGCATGTATAAATCGAAACGATTTCAAATTAATCCTCCGCCTCCTAGTTGGCTTGATTCATCTGTTTTAAATAAATGCTTTTAAGTTGATCAATCACTCTAGTGATAGAGTATTCTGTTTTTGCTTTTTCCCACGCATTTTTAGCAAGTTCATTTCGAAAATTAGGAGAGGTCATTAGTTCTTCTAAAGCGTTTGTTAATGATGGTACATCATCTACAGGTACCAATAAACCATTTTTACCATGATCAATTTGTTCTGCTATTCCACCTATATTTGTGCCTACTAAAGCAAGCTGTGATAAAGCCGCCTCTGCAAATACTGAACCAAAAGCTTCAGCTCTTGATGGGAGGACAAATATATCATAAAAAGGGATAAACTCCTCAGGGTGCAGCATATAACCGTAAAAAATAATCTCTTCATATACATCCATTTCTTTTGCCATAAGCTCCAAATCTTTTCTAATCGGTCCATCTCCAATGATATGCAACACAAATGAGTGACCTCTTTTTTTCAACTGAGCACAGGCCTCTAACAGAATATCCATGCCTTTGGCAGGAACTAAGCGACATAATGAAATGATTTGCGGTATGTTATTATCATGTGTGATCGGTCGAAAACGATCAAAATCATAACCATTATAAATGACCTGAATATGATCCTTATTTTGAACAAAATTTGATAAGTAGTTTTTAAACGATTGAGACACTGTAATCATCCCATCTAAGTGGAACTCTAACTCGCGATATATGGATGTAAGAAATTGATGCTCCGAACTATCTTTAGAAATTTTATGATTTAATAAAAGTTCTTTTTCATAACTTGAATGAACCGTTAATATTACGGGGGTTTGAGGAAAACATTTTTTCATAACTAAACCTGCTATAGGATGATGTGCATGAATCAAATCATAGGATTCTTGCAACCTCAACCTAGTCCACCACGTATAATCTTTCAGCGTCTGAATATACTTATCTACAATTAGATTCCCATCATGTTTTTTCCAGTCAAATGTGGAAAATTCAACATCATCAGTACCTTTATTTCTAATTCGTTTTGGTAAATAAAAAATCTCCATATTCCAGTCTATTTTTTTAAAGTTCTCTTTAATGTATGGAACCATAGATGAAACACCACCAGGTTGTTCTGGAGGAAAAAACATCGCTTGTAATATTTTCATACTTGATCCTCCCACTAAGCTTCTCTATCTGTTATTCAAATAAAAGGAGTGTCCAAAACTTAAACGACCTTATTAAACACTCTTTAATATTATATTACTAAAAATGTATTCCGTTCTCGATTCAACATCTTACCTTGTTATTTTAACATAATTAAAGAATATATGTTCCTATAATATTTATTTCACCTTTACATCTTTTCATAAATCATCTAAAATAATGAAAAGGTTACTTAGAAAGCGTTTACATCTTTTCGTAAACTAAGGAGGCTGGTTTTTATATGTTATTTGAATCCAAATACAGAAGACAAGCATTATCCTCATTCAATGAAGAAAACAAACAGTTACAGCAACAACTTCTTCAAAACCTAAGTGATAACCACAAAAAAATGAATGTATTATCTAAGTTAAAACAATTTATGTTGTTAATGAAAAATCATAAAAGTGAAGTCAAATTGTGATCTATTAAAAATTTGCTAAAAAGCAGGTTAAATCTTATAAGTAAGCGGGCACTATAAACACTTGGATTATGAATCCAAGTGTTTTCTTATTAAAACCTTTAAAGCGTGAATTTTCTTTGACTATAGCTAGAAATATATGGTATATAGATCTGGAATTAGATATAATTACATTATCAAAAGATAAGGGTGACGACGGATATGTTTAATAAAATCATGTTAGCTATCGATGGTTCAGAACACGCTAAACGTGCAGCAGATACAGCTATTCATTTAATGAAAGAACTTTCTAATGCTACAATCACAATATTTCATGTGGCATCAAAAGCTCCATCACGAGCTAAATTAATCCACTCTAACTTTGATGTACAAGCTATTTTAAAAGAAGAAGCACATCATATTTTACATTCCGTGGAGAAAAAATTTAAGAATGAACAAGTAGAATATTTATTTGAAGTCGCTTTAGGAGAAGCTCCGGGAGAAATTGTGGAACGAGCCACTAAAGGGAACTTTGATCTCATTATTATTGGAAGCCGAGGTTTAAATTCTCTTGGTGAAATGTTATTGGGAAGTGTGAGTCATCAAGTAGCACATGATGCCCATTGTCCTGTGATGATAGTAAAATAATTCTAATCTACTCATCATGAATATATACGAAAAAACAACCAAATTCCACAAGGAATAAGGTTGTTTTTTAATTATAAATAAATTCTATCTATTATTAATGACCGGAAGAAGAACTCAGACCTACCTGTTCAATGATTGCCTTACTTTCTTCATTTAACCCTTCAATGGACACCTTTTTATCTACTTGTTGGTATTTCATAATTACTTTTGATATCGCGGTTACTGCTGAATGATCCCATACATGGGACTGACTGAAGTCAATCACAATATGATCTGGATCACTGTTTACATCAAACAAATCTACGAAATGTGTCATTGTTCCGAAAAACAACTGACCTGTAACAGTATATGTTTTCGTATTATTTTCTAATACTACCTTCGTTTTGATCTGACTCATACGCCAGCCAAAGTTCAATGCACTTAAGATAACTCCCGCAATAACTCCTTTAGCCAAATCATGCGTTACAACTACGATTGCAACAGTTACAACCATAACAACGGCATCACTACGAGGTATTTTATTTAATTCTCTAAGAGATTGCCAATCAAATGTACCAATGGAAACCATAATCATGACACCCACTAACGCTGCCATTGGAATCATAGCTACAACATCACCTAATACTAAGATTAGGAATAGTAGAAACACACCTGCAACAAGAGCAGATAGTCTGCCTTTTCCACCTGATTTTACATTAATTACAGACTGACCTATCATCGCACAACCTGCCATACCACCAAAAAATCCAGTGATAAAGTTTGCAATTCCTTGCCCTCTAATTTCTTTGTTTTTATCACTTTTTGTTTCCGTCATTTCATCAACAATTGTTGCTGTTAATAAAGATTCCAAAATCCCTACAAGTGCTAGTGTAAAGGAATAAGGAAGTATAATCATTAAGGTTTCTATATTAAAAGGAATAGTTGGAACTAAAAAGAAAGGTAGTTCAGATGTAATTTTACCCATATCTCCAACAGATCTCATCTGTAATCCACTAAATATCACCACAATAGACATCACAATAATTGCCACTAAAGCTGATGGTATAGCTTTTGTAAATCTAGGTAAAATATAAATGATCGCTAACGTACCTGCAACAATAGCATACATTTGCCATGATTCCCCGACAAAATGAGGAAGCTGAGCCATAAATATTAATATCGCTAAAGCATTCACAAAACCAATAACTACTGATTGTGGAATAAAGGTTATAAATCGACCTAATTTAAATATGCCCATTAAAAATTGTATGATTCCAGTTAAAATTGTTGCTGCCAATAAATATTGCAATCCATGTTCTGCTACTAAAGTAACCATTAATAATGCCATTGCACCTGTTGCTGCTGAGATCATTCCTGGTCTTCCACCTACGAATGCAATGATTACTGCGATACAAAACGATGCATATAATCCAACCATGGGATCTACACCCGCAATAATAGAAAATGCTATCGCTTCAGGTATTAATGCCAAGGCTACTGTCATTCCTGATAAAACGTCGCCTCTAACATTAGAGAACCATGAATCTTTCCACGTTTGTTGTAAGTTCAAATCATTGCCTCTTTTCTGATAAATTTGTTAGTTTTTGACTTTCGCCTAACGAATGTCGCCCGATTTTCACAAATACAAATTATACACACATTTTTACTAATGATCTATTCTATGAATCTACCATATAAGCGATTAATCATGTGTTTTTGTTTAAAATACTTTCATATTCTCTCATTTACTTACTAGTTTAAATTCTTGAAACAAAAAGAAAATATATGGAATTTTTTGTTTATCTAACCTGAATACGACTTACTTATTGAAGTAATGATATAAATTAACAACATTTGATGATCTCGAAAATAATTAGCGGGAATTCGTGGTCTTATTTTATTGATTTTTCTAAAAAAAATAAATTAACGGGAATTGATGGTCTTATTTAGCTGTTTTTCGTAACATCTTGCTTAAATTTGCATAATATTTATGATTTAAGACCATCAAATACCTCTATTTTGACATAGAGCCCTAAAAACCATGGATTAAGACCATTTATTCCCTCTATTTTGGAGCTCATGAAGATCAAAATGGCAAAGATGCCAGTTCAAAAAGGATCAGCTCTTAAAATAAAGAAATGACCTTCAAATCACTAGTGGCTAGAGATTTAGAAGGTCCTTATGTTGGACATTTTTCAATATTTCATGTTGAATACACAATGAAGCTTAAAATCAACTTTATTGGAATAAATACCTCTTTAATATTAATTTTTAGTTGAGGCTTATATTAAGAAGAATAAGGAATAGGATCTTTTGAACCCGCTTCTTCAAAACCTTTTAAACGTAAACGACAACTATCACACGTACCACAAGCTTCTTCTTCTCCATTGTAACAAGAAGTAGTTAGATGATAAGGTACATCTATTTTTAAACCTTCTTTAATGATTTCTGCTTTACTCCAAGAAATGAGTGGAGTTTCAATTTTCACTTTTTGACCTTCTACCCCAACCTTTGTAGCTATGGAAATGACTTCTTCCATTTTGGCAATGAATTCTGGTCTACAATCAGGATACCCGCTATAGTCAAGTGCATTTACACCAATAAATATCGCATCTGCTTTTAAAACTTCAGCATAAGAAGTAGCGATAGATAAAAACAATAAATTACGTCCAGGAACATAAGTGATTGGGATGTCAGAGGAATCATCATTTGATCCATCTGATTTTACTACATCTGGCACTTCCAAATTTTCATCTGTTAATGCACTGCCACCAAAATCTTTTAAAAAGGATAATGGGATGATTTTTTGTTTATCTCTAACACCATAATAATTTGCAACTTGTTTTGATTTTTCAATTTCAATATTATGTCTTTGTCCATAATCAAACGTGATTGGGAATAAATCGTACCCCTGGTCCTTCGCAATTCCCATACAGGTTGTGCTATCTAAACCACCGCTTAATATAATTACTGCTTTTTTGTTCATTGTTACACCTCATTATAATATTAATCAGTTCTAAACCTTACACACCTCTCATAGCAGGGTCCCATATGATTTTATGCAACTGTAAGTTCATCTTAATATGAGAACATTTATGTTTTAACATCATTTCCACCAATTTTTGAGGCGGCATCGTTTCCCAAACCGGACTAAATAAAGGTAATGCTTCTGTTTCGTTCGTATCCAATAATTGCTTAGCTGTAAAAAAGTCTTGCTCACTACCGATAACGAATTTTAATTCATCCTGTTTGCGCAGTAATTCAAGGTTTTTTACATTCATTTTCTCCATTTCGCCAGAGTCAGGCAGCTTATAATCCATCACATATCTAACTTTTGGAGATGTTATTTGATTTATAAATGGTTTCAGGTCTATGGCTCCGTTTGTTTCAATATGAATATCTTTAATATGTTCCAACTTAACTAATTCTTCAATTAATTTTAATGAATGATCTCCATATAATAATGGCTCTCCACCTGTCAGGCAAATATGATGTGAAGAATATGTGCGAACTTCATTCACAATCTCTTCAATACTCATTACTTTTTCAGCCTTTTCTGGTGGATAACTATAGGGAGTGTCACACCAAGTACATCTTAAATTACAACCAAAAAGACGAACAAATATGGTAGGAAAACCTGCTCCAGTCCCCTCACCTTCGACCGTCTCAAAAATTTCAACCATAGGAAGTTTGATTTCATTCATGATCATTCCTCCATTAAAGCTCTTGTCACAGACGCATAACTAGTTGGTGTTTCCCAAAGTCGAATTTCTTCTAAGGTGACCATAGGTGCCCAGCCTTCATCAATCAGAGCTTCCTTAATTTGTTCATAAATCCAAACGACCATATTTTCAGCTGTCGTATTCATCGATGGTAATACATCATTTAAATATTTATGATCTAATGTATCTATTACTTTTTCTTTCGTTATTTTTTTAATATCTGCAAAATCTATGACAATGCCTCTTTCATCCGTTTCTCCTAACATAATGACCTGTAATCGGTATGTATGTCCATGCAGACTTTGACATTTTCCTTCATAACAATGTAAATGGTGTGCACTATCGAAAGTAAACTCTTTAGAGACCAGTACTTTTTTTGTATGATATTTTAATTGTTCTTTTTGTATATCTGTACCCAAAAGCTGTACATTTTTTGGTATTTCATAACTCATGACTTTCATCCCTTATCTTAAAAATTCAAACATATTATATCATAACATGCTTTTAACAGCCTGTAACATTTTTCTGTAAAGAAAAAAAAGAGTTCTCCTCAAATATAAGAAAATGTTGGTTTTTTTTAGAATATCATAAGGAATTTGACTTGAATACCGGTAAAAATTTCTGCTACAAAAAAAGAAAACTCGCCAATTGGCGAGTTTAATGATGTATTAAACATAAGTGAGATCTCATTATGTTATTTTTCATTAATGAATCTGATCATTTTCTAACATAATCTCATCAATAGGCTTATTTTGATACATCATTGTAAGATTAAAGCTATTGTAGTCACATACCTTATCAATTTCCTTCATCAATGATGTTGCTATTTGCTCTCTTTCTTCCGGAATTCCTGGATCGATTACATCAATAGAACCCACAACTTCTAATTCACTAATATCAATAGTTGCTCTTCCAAATGGAAGTTCACCTTGATTCAGAGACCTGTAGATATCATAAGTTAATATTTCATTATCATCTCTCGTTAATACAATATTAAAGTCACCATCAGCATATTCTGAGGTCATTGTATATTCTGTATCTTCAAGCAATTCCTCATGTGTTAATTCAAGGGTTTCTAGCAGTTGATCTTGATAAGTCATATCGATCATAAAAGTATCCATTTCTTCGTCGTCAAAATCGGAGATGATCAGTTCTGTTACATCATTTAACTCATCTTCTGTTGGATCTCTAAGCCAATTCACTTCCCCAACTACATCTGTTCCAAATATACTCATAAACGCTTCTGCAATCCATTGTTTATCCTCATTGTATACATGATATTCTACTGCATTTTTTCTTTCTCCCACAATCATCAGTTCATACCCTTGAATACTCTCATTATCTTCATCTGAAAAATCAATCATAACTTGCTCATTATCGTTGTCATAAAAGTATTCATCTACTTCAATGATCTCTTCTATTTCTCCGACATTACCTTCAGTTGCAATGACATGGTCGTAATCACTGTAACTTACAATGACATCACACTCATCCACATGCAACGCATCAATCAAAGACTGAATGTAAGTTTTTACAAAACTTGTTACTCTATCTTTCTCAAATCGATCTAATGATTGTTCCTCAAGCTGAACAGAACCTGCAATTCTTTCCCCTTCACGATACACAATTGAACATGTTCCTACATATTTGTTATGCAGTAAAATATCACTTACTTCTCCACTAGATGTTCTCATGTCAGGTCTAATCATCACATCGACCATGTTAATCGCCTCCACATAAATTGTAAAACATACAATCATAGATTATCCATTTTATTCATGAACTATCCACTTTAATAAACATTGTTTATAACATTTGTACTTAATATGACAAAATATTGGATAACGTTCACTCTGTCCTGGATTTATATTATAATGATGTTAAGAATCTGAGATAGGGGTGTTTTATGAAAAAGCTAATTATATATTCATCTATTGTCATTGTATTAATTGCATCATTATATTTTGTTAATCAACTTTCTGAAAATCAGGCTTATGTAAAATATGAAGAAGATGCTGAAAGATTGTATCAAACTTCACCTAAAGACTTAAAACCAGAAACAAGGGAACAACTATCAGATGAAAATTACCAGAACATTATTCTTCCTGATCAATATGAAGAGAAAAAAGAAAATGGAGATAGTTTCTTCGTGTATTTCTTTTCACCTACATGTTCTCATTGTGAATATACTACTCCACTTCTAAATCCAATCGCAGAAGAAGTTGGTGTAGAATTGTATCAATATAACGTATGGGAGTTTGAACAAGGATGGAATTATATCCAATCCACTCCAACAATCATCTATTTTGAAAATGGAGAACAAAAAGATGTCCTTGTCGGTGGTATTTCTGATGATGCAAAAGCTGAGGAATACAAACAGTTTTTAACTGACTATAAATAAGCAAATCATATACAGTGCAAACAAAAAAACCGCCTAGCGGTTTTTTATTTTCTTCGTAAAAAAGATTAAACTAAAATGATGATCTTACTTATGTATTTGATTTTACACTGTTATTCATCCATTTCATCATGTTTAGCTGGTGGGTTTTTAATTAAGGTTTGTACTTCCTGTTGTAAATTTGTATCCGTAATTATAATATCCAAATCATAAAAAGAAAATGGATGACTCTCATATTGTTCCAACTTACTTAAATACGTTTTGCTATCTTCAATTAAGTTCGCTAAGTTAATACCAAGTTCATCTGCTAAACTCTCATTGATCTCCAATTTCTCTAAAGCAAGACTAAAAAGTTTAACTCCACCCGCAACATTATTGTTGCTGAAATGGTGCAACGCTACAGCAACCTGTAAAAGCCCTTGATAAATAGGGGATCTTCCCTCATTTAACCACAACTCTTCCAACACTTCATGACATTCAAAATAATCACGTTCTACATTAAAATAGTATAGATACTCAACATATAAAGAATCGTAAGCATTCAAGTTAAGGATGATCTCCTTTCGCTGAGGAAAGAGCTGATTGAATTTCTTCTGAAAGCTGCCACATACTCTGATAATCCTCTTCTTCCCAAATCTCATTAAATCTTAATTGAAAAGCAGCCGCCTCTTTCACTCTCCTATAAAAGAACAAAACTTGTATCTCACTTAACACCTTATAAACAAGATCCGATTTTGTGGCAAAATCCTTTTGTGCATCCACTATTTCTTCTCGGATGCTTGACATCTCTTCATCAAGTTTAAAAGCAGCTTCAGCCGCTTTTTCTAGTCTTGTCACTACTTCTTTTGGCAACTTTTCTTTATATTTATAGTTTAATGAATGTTCAATTGTAGCCCAAAAATTCATAGCTAACGTACGAATCTGAATCTCAGCTAACACACGTTTAACACCTAATGCGGTTTGCACAGGATATTCCACGATCACATGATAACTTCGATATCCACTAGGTTTATTATTGTTTACATAATCCTTTTCATTAACTACATCCATATCTTGTCTTTCATGTATCAACTCTACAACCCGTTCAATATCTTCTACAAATTGACACATGATTCGAATTCCTGCAATATCCTCAATCCCTGTTTCCAGATGATCCATTGATACGTTAAGTTTTCTCGCTTTTTGTAATATACTGGAAACCTTTTTTACTCTACCTGTGACAAATTCAATGGGTGAAAACTCTTCTACTTGTTTTAATTCGGTACGTAAGGATTTAAATTTAACCTTCAATTCATCGACAGATTGTTCATAAGGATATAAAAACTTCCTCCAATCCCTTCCATCCATATAATACCTCCATTTATCCCGTATTAAATGTCTGAAGCATAATTGTTCATTTACTTGTGTTCAGCACCTACCGCTTCAGATATATTTGTAAAACCATCATTTTTTAATAAATTCAGTAAACCAGCATTAATTTCACGTATAACTGATGGACCTTTATAAATTAAAGACGTATATATTTCAACCAAACTCGCACCAGCTAGTATTTTCTCATATGCATCCTCAGCTGTAAAAATCCCTCCTGATCCAATAATAGGAATTTTACCTTTAGATATTTTATAAATTTTACGAATGATTTCAGTAGAAGGGTGGAACAGTGTTTTCCCACTTAATCCCCCTGTTTCTCGTGCATGAGTATGTAAAAGTCCATCACGAGATAAAGTAGTGTTCGTTGCAATAACACCAGAAATTTGATGTTTTAAAATGCTTTGTATGGTCATTTCTAATTCTTCGTCACTTAAATCTGGAGCAATTTTTACTAATACTGGCTTTGCCTCTTTTCCAGATTTTTGATGTTGGATGCTCATTTCATCCGTTACTGTTTGAAGTAATTGGTTTAATTCTTCCCCATGTTGAAGTTGTCTCAGATTCGGAGTATTTGGTGAACTGATATTCACAACAAAAAAATCTCCGTAGGAATACAAGCGTTGAATACATACTTGATAATCTTTTACTGCTTCTTCATTTGGAGTTATTTTATTTTTTCCAATATTCACTGCTATCGGTACTTTTTTAGTATACACTTTTTGTAAGTGATGTGCCATTGAATCCACACCTAGATTATTAAATCCCATGCGGTTTATCAGTGCTTTATCCGAAGGCAATCTAAATAATCTAGGTTGCTCATTTCCAGGCTGTCCTTTAGGTGTAACTGTTCCAACTTCCATAAAACCAAAACCTATAGAAGAAAATCCTTGTACAGCGACAGCGTTTTTATCCAACCCTGCAGCTAGTCCAACTGGATTTGAAAAATTTATATTCCATAACTTTTGAGATAATTCCTTTTTTTCAGGCACTCCATATAACCCATTTAATAATGACAAGGCGCCGGGTATTTTATTAGCCAGACTCATTCCATTTATAGTTACATGATGCGCTTTTTCTGGGTCCATATTAAAAAATATAGGTTTAACTATTTTTTTATAAAACATAACATTCCTCCACTTTTCTAAATGATGATCCGTTCATTGGTATACCTTTTTAACTCTTTCTACTATAAATGGGAGACCTCAAACTTGTAAACACCTTTTAAGTTAACTTTCCTTACATTATAAAAATAATACCATATCCTGTTAATAATATTTGTGATTTATTTCACAATATATGTACCCAATAAAGAAAACTCGCCGATTGGCGAGCCTAAGGGTGAAGACTTTAAATAAATTTTTTAAATTATTAAAGTGTAAAAAACCCCTTCTATGTGAAGAGGTCTTTAATCATTACTTATTAAATGGATCGTCAGCAATTTCAATGGAATCTGTTGGACACCCATCTGCTGCATCCTGCATATCATCATGAAGATCTTCTGGAATTTCTTTTACACCTTTGTTGTTGTCATCTTCATAGATTACTTCTGCTAAACCCTCATCATCATAATCATAAATATCAGGCGCAGTTGCACCGCAAGCTCCACAAGCTATACAAGTTTCTTTATCGACATAAGTAAATTTTGCCATGATTTCATCTCCCTTTATATAAAAAGTCCAAGATATTACTTTCCATAACAAATATAATATAATTTAATGGAAAGTTCAATTGCTTTGCAGTAATTTATTGTGCCCTTTTTATAACAATTCATAATTAGGTTAATAAAGAAAGGTTTCATGTCTTGGAATTTTTAAAAAATAATATGTTCTAAATCATTCCTCATTCTCATCTTTGTTAGAGGTTTCTAGAAAGTCAGTTTGCAAAGAAGTGCCTCGATGTTTATGATCTCTAATTAAAGCGGACGGATCTTCACTTAACATCCCTGCAGTCAGCAATGAATCCTCTCCATATTTGTTTCGAATTTGATCCATCGTTTTGATTAACTCTTCCTTTTTAGGTGCAGTGTCATATTCAAACAGATCTAATTGCTGTGGAGATTCTTGCTTTGAAGATAAGTTTTGTAAAGTAATTCCTAATAATCGAACGGGTTCGTTTTGCTTCCAATTGTTTTGAAACAATCTACAAGCTTCATGATATACTGTTTCTGTTTGATCTGTAGATTGTAAAATGGTACTAGAACGAGTAATTGTTTTCATATTAGGATCACGTATTGTAATTTGAATCGTGTTTGAAATGAGTCCCTTTTTTCGGAGCCGCCTTGTTACTTGATCCGCTAGATTTAAAAACACACGTTTAATATCTTCTTCCTGAGTGTAATCAAATGGAAGTGTAGTTGTATGTCCCACAGATTTATTTTGCTCACGTTCTGGGTTCACTGGGGAATGATCCAAGCCATTTGCTGCCTTAATTAACATCAGTCCTTGGCTTCCAAATCGCGTGGATAATTTTTCTTCATTTGCCCCTGCTAATTGCCCGATTGTATAAATATTTAACTTTTCTAATTTTTTTGCAGTTCTTTCACCAATACCAAATAAATCAGAACATGGTTTAGACCATAAAGTTTTAGGTACATCTCTTAGTCTTAAAATTGTAATCCCATTCGGTTTTTTCATATCCGATGCCATTTTTGCTAATAATTTATTAGGAGCAATTCCAATGGAACACGGAAGCGCTAATTCAGAATGAATCCTTTTTTGCAAAGTTTCTGCAATTTCTACAGGGGTCCCAAACTTTTTAGAGCCTGTGATATCTACAAAACACTCGTCTATGGACATGACTTGTACCAAAGGTGAATAATTTCGAGCCATATCCATAAAACGAAGTGAGTATGTTCTATATAAATCGAAATTCGGACGAATCAATATTAGATCTGGGCATTTCCGTAATGCTTCCCTGACATTCATTCCCGTTTTTATCCCTCGATTTCGAGCCGGATAAGAAGAGGTAACGATAATGCCTTTTCGAAGTTCAGTACTCCCTGAAACAGCAATAGGTTTTCCTTTGTACTTTTCCGGCTCCTCAGCTTCATGTACTGAACAATAAAAAGCATTCATATCCACATGGAGAATCACTCTCCCTTGTTTCGGATAATAATTATTTACCTTCTTCATAATCCGCTTTAACGGTTGTATAAATGCCTCCGCGCACACCAAATTCTCCAAAGACCTCAAGTTTACGTGGTTGAATCATTTTTACGAAATCTTTTAACATCGTATTCGTTACATCTTCATGAAAATGACCTTCATCACGAAAGCTCCAAATATATAGTTTCAATGATTTTAATTCTACAATGTATGGGCCTGGCACATATTTAAACGTAATCGTAGCGAAATCAGGTTGGCCAGTTACAGGACACAAAGCTGTAAATTCAGGACATTTAATTTCTACTACATAATCACGATCAGGATGTGGATTAGCCACAGGGTCTAAAGTTCTTGTTGGTTTAGTTGACATATTTATAATCCTCCACTATTTTCTTAAAATAATAATATCGTTATATTAACATTACAATTTTACATAAACCAACCTAAAAAGTGAAGTCCAACCTTAAGAAAAGTTCTTTTATCAACATTTGGGTGGAATTTTTGGGGAAAACCAATAAAAAAAGTGTTATAATTATGCAATGATTAAATTATGAACGTTACTAAGGAGGACTCCGATGACAAACGTAGTTAAACTTTTTGATACTACACTTCGTGACGGTACTCAAGGAGAAGGTATAAGCTTATCTGTTGAGGATAAAATTAAAATTGCAGGGAAGTTAGACACGTTAGGTGTTCACTATATAGAAGGCGGTTGGCCTGGCAGCAATCATAAGGATATAGAATTTTTCAACAGAGTGAAGGAACTTAATTTAAAAAATGCAAAAGTGACTGCCTTTGGCAGCACGCGCCGTAAAGGTATTAAAGCTGAAGATGATATGAATTTAAATCGAATTTTAGAAACTAAAGTTTCTGTAGCCACCATCTTCGGAAAATCGTGGGACTTTCATGTGCATAAAGCCATTCAAACAAGTTTAGAAGAGAATTTAGAAATGATTTATGATTCTGTAAAATATTTAAAAAATAAAGGGTTAGAAGTTATTTATGACGCTGAGCATTTCTTTGATGGGTATAAAAATAACACCGAATATGCACTATCAACAATTCAAAAAGCAAAGGAAGCAGGAGCAGATTGGATCGTATTATGTGATACAAACGGAGGTTCACTTCCACACGAAATATCTAATATTGTAAACAAAGTATGTAGTACTTTATCTACTCCGATCGGCATCCATACGCACAACGATTGTGGATTGGCTGTAGCAAACTCTTTAGCTGCTGTAGAAGCTGGTGCTCGACAAGTCCAAGGGACTATGAACGGACTGGGAGAACGTTGTGGTAATGCGAATTTAATCTCTATCATTCCTAATTTACAATTAAAATTAAGTTATCAATGTATTACAGAGGAGCAATTAGCACAATTAACGAATGTATCACGTTATATAAGTGAAATTGCAAATATGAATATGCCTGTGAATCAACCTTATGTTGGTGCAGCAGCATTTGCACATAAAGGTGGCATCCATGTATCTGCAATCATGAAACATCCTAAAACATATGAACATATAGTTCCAGAACTTGTAGGAAACAAACAAAGAGTTTTAGTTTCAGAATTAGCAGGTCAAAGTAATGTACTATTCAAAGCACAAGAGTTAAATTTAGATTTCAATAAAGAATCTGCACAAACAAAACAAATTATTGAAGAAATTAAAACATTAGAACATCAAGGATACCAATTTGAAGGTGCAGATGCATCATTAGAGTTACTATTAAGAAAAGCTTTTGATGAATTAGATGAGATATTTTCATTAGAATCTTTTAAAATTCTAGTAGCTAAAACTAAAGAATCACCTGTAGCATCTGAGGCGATTGTAAAACTAAATGTGCACGGTGAAATCGTTTATATGGCTGCTGAAGGTGCTGGACCAGTAAATGCATTAGATAATGCAATACGTAAAGCACTTGAAAAGTTTTATCCAGATATTAAGAAGATGCATTTATCAGATTATAAAGTACGTGTCATTGATGAAAAGGACGCTACTGCTGCAAAAGTAAGAGTACTCATAGAATCTTCTGATTTTAAAAATACTTGGAGTACAGTTGGTGTATCTGAGAACATCATAGAAGCCAGTTGGCAGGCATTGGTTGACAGTATCCGTTACGGACTTATTGGAAAAACAAAGTCTAACTTAGAGGAAGAAAAACAAGAGACATTAGGATTAATCAATCACTAATATACCCATAAAAATATGTAAAACCCAAAGATAGGTTTATGCATCCTATTTTTGGGTTTTTTTATACTAAAAACGTATGATGATTGCTCATGCGGGAACATTAACAAAAGTGTCTGTTATTTATGATTTATTATGAGGAGCCATCAAATGTTTAAAACGAAAAAAAAGAAACT
Organism: Chengkuizengella sediminis; assembly: GCF_010078385.1. Classification (NCBI taxonomy): domain Bacteria; kingdom Bacillati; phylum Bacillota; class Bacilli; order Caryophanales; family Paenibacillaceae; genus Chengkuizengella; species Chengkuizengella sediminis. Next base: position 128,895 of record NZ_SIJC01000009.1, on the reverse strand, counting down.
GCAAATTTTTTTCGAAAGTGACATAGATTCATTTCCTATACATCAGAATAATGTGAAAAAAAACAAAAGTGCTGAGCAAAATAAGGGAAGTTTCTTATTATTCATGTCCTTATCTACTGTACCCATTGTCTTAGTTTTAGGTAATTCCATGATTATTCCTGTATTACCTGATATGCAACGTATATTACATATAACCCAATTTCAAACGAGTTTAACAATCACTTTATTTTCTGTGTCAGCAGGCTTGTTTATCCCTGTACTTGGTTATTTATCTGATCGATTCAATAGGAAGATAATCATCATCCCATCTTTAATTGTATACGGATTAGGAGGCATTTTAGCAGGTTTTGGTGCTGTATGGCATTCGTATAGTTTGATTTTAATCGCTCGTATTATACAAGGGTTAGGGGCGGCGGGAACAGCTCCCATTGCTATGGCTTTAGTGGGTGACCTTTTTAAAGGCGGAACAGAGAGCAAAGCTTTAGGGCTTATTGAAGCAGCAAATGGTACTGGGAAGGTGCTCAGTCCTATCATTGGCTCATTGTTAGCTTTTATTGTATGGTATGCTGCATTTTTTGCTTTTCCTATTTTTTGTTTACTATCCTTATTGGCTGTTATTTTTTTCATAAAAGAACCAAAGAAGAAAAAAAAAGCCCTTAAACTCAAACCATACCTAAGAAATATTTTCACCATTCTAAAGAAAAAAGGCAATTGGTTAATACCATCTTTTTTTGTCGGTTCTTTAGCATTATTCATTTTATTTGGGGTGTTATTTTATCTATCTGATCTTCTGGAGAATAAACCCTACTCCATAGATGGTGTTTTGAAGGGGTTTATTTTAGCGATTCCTTTAGTAGGAATGGTTTTCACTTCATATTTGACGGGAAGTAAAATCAAAAAGAACGGTATAATGATTCGTTGGTTAATGAACATTGGACTTACAATTTCCGTAATATCTCTAACGTTTACCATCTTTTTTTATAAAAATATATATTTATTTATTGGCCTTATTACTATGAGTAGTATTGGTACGGGCTTGGTATTACCCTGTATAAACACATTAATTACAGGATCTGTTTCTAGGAAGGAAAGGGGAATGATCACATCATTATACAATAGCTTAAGATTTTTAGGGGTTGCTTTTGGTCCACCATTATTTAGTTGGTTAGTGGGTATTTCTGATCAACTCGTTTTTATTACTGTAACCAGCTTATCCTCAATTGCTCTGTTGCTAGTGTTTTTTCTCATTCATCCTAGCAAAAAAGTCAGTTGAAGCTATACTCACTATTTACTTAAGTAGGCATATAAATCTCCTAAAGTTAAAATGTTTTTTTTCAAAATCTTTTGTAAATATTTGATCCATAATTGAGCTGTCATGAATGAATCCTGTAATGCGTGATGTCTTTCAGTTATTGGTATATCATATATATTCAATAGTGTGTCCAAGTCATAATTTTGAACTTCAGGATGAAGCCACTTCCCAATGATCATCGTATCCAAAACTCGATGAGATAGTCTAATCCTTGATGTTTTCCAAAGTGCAGAATTCAAAAATTGTTTATCATGACCCGTTCCATGTGCTAAGAGTACCCTTTTATTTACGAAACCTAAAAATTGATGTAAAGCATCAATCAGCTCTGCACCTTTTAAAGCCATTTCATTCGTAATCCCTGTTAATTTCACGATGTGATCAGGAATTTCTCTCTTGGGGTTTGTAATGGTATAGAATGTTTTTTTAGATTTAATCTCCGTTCCCTCTACTAATACAGCCCCTATGGAAATAATTTCGTCACCTTGATTTGGGGAAAAACCTGTTGTTTCCAAATCAAAAACAACAACTTCTAATTGATTTAAAGGCATTTCAGAGATCGATGTTTTTCGTTGATTTTTCATGACAGAACGAATAAATGCCATTTGCTGGGCATTCTGGTTGTTGAACATTGAGGATACAGCCGGAGTAATCCCGCCTTTTTTATATAAGTTCCACATTCTCCCTAATCCAGGTTTCTGCTCCTTCATCTTTTATCCCCCAATTAACTTGATGAATCGATTTTCTTTTTAATATATTTCTGTAGTTTATTACCAATTCTTAAGCTGCTTTTTAATTTCTCCCGTTGTTCTTTTGTTAACTGTTTTGCTTTCAAAATTCCATTGGAAGTATACAGTCCATTTTCTTTTTTATACAGTGTTTTAAATCTTAACTTGAAGATATTCGAAAAAGCATGTTCATACTCGATAGCATAACGTTCGGGAACCAGGTTTAATTGTTTCAATTTTTCTATACGTTCTAATGTGGAAGTCTCAAAGATCTCAGCTTCAATGGATAATAAACGAATACCATTTACCATAGGAATGTAAGCTCCATATTTAATATCTAAACCTCCTGCTTCTTCTCCATATTGTTCTTTAATCAAATGACCAAATACGCCAAGTAAAATTTTATGACGCAAAGTATTATGCATCATTTTATCTAGGATATGTGGAGTGGAAGTTACTTTTTTAAAATAAATTTCTTTCATTTTTCTAACTAGTATGCCTTGTCCATATACACTTCTGCTATCTGCTAAAATCAACAAATACCTTACATGCTCCCAATGTGGGTCTTCAAACCATTCATTCATTTTAACTAACCATTCGTCGAGCGGTTTATTCCAGAGAGGGTTTGTACTAATCACTTTCCCTTCACATGGTGGATACCCTACTTTTTCAAGACCTTGCTCAATGCAAATAGCTAACTCTTTAAAATAAGAAGCCACTTGCTCTTTTTGATCATTTTTTGAATTTTCATAAATCAATCCATTATCTTGGTCACTCCATAAGGTTTGTTCTTGCCTTCCCCCACTGCCAAATAATATAAATTCATAAGAAACAGGAGGAGGACCAAACCCTCTGCCTTTTAATTCGATTTCAGACAAGGTAATGGTCCTCTGGATAAACAAATCATGAATTTGGTTGATTAATTTTATATCTTTAATTTGTTCTATGGAGGAGTGGAGATCTTGTATCATTTGATTGAATTGATCACGTTCTTCACCTAATTGTTCAAAACTCACAGCATTAGATATTTTTATATTAAACTCATCAAATGTAAAGTTCATGTCTCCATCCTCCTGATTTCTTACATTCAGCTATTACCCATTATATGATCAATAATTCCAATATTACTTTCTCTATTCTACCAAATAATGCAGTTCCCTTTACGTTAATTAATAGATTGTTTAATTTGCTCAGGGTATCCATAACTTCCGTGTTCACTTAAGTCTAAACCTATAATTTCTTGTTCTTCTGTAACACGTAATCCCATAACAGCTTTCATAATGGCTAGGATAATGAAGGATGCAACAAATGCGAACGCTCCTGAAGCTGCAACACCCATAACTTGAACTCCTAGTTGTCCAAATCCACCACCATAGAATAAACCAGCTTGACCCCAATCTAATGTTTCAACTGCAAGTGTTTCTGTTGCAAATAAACCAGTGGAGATTGTACCCCAGACACCAGCTGCACCATGCACAGATAACGCATAAATTGGATCATCAATTTTTAATTTTTCAAACATCTTCATGCTACCAAATACTAGTAAGCCAGCAATAACTCCAATCACAACTGCAGCCCAAGGATCAACGAATGCACAAGAAGCTGTAATTGCAACTAACCCAGCTAATGCCCCATTTAACATTGTAGGTACATCAGCTTTTCCAGTGATTGCCCAAGCAATTAATAATGCAGCTATCGCACCTGCCCCAGCTGCTAATTGAGTATTTAATGCGACATATCCAAAGAACGCTTTTCCAACTTCTAAAGTACTACCAGCATTAAAACCGAACCAACCTACCCATAAAATCAAAACACCTAAAGCCGTAAAAACTTGGTTATGTCCATGAATCTCATTTGCTGAACCATCTTTATTAAATTTACCTATTCTAGGTTTTAATAGTATAGTTGCCGCTAAAGCTGCCATCGCTCCTGTTAAGTGAACAACCGTTGAACCTGCAAAGTCTTGTTTACCGTGTTCGGATAACCAGCCGCCACCCCAAATCCAGTGAGCAACTACTGGATATACTAGTGCAATAAATAATACAGAGAAAATTAAGTATGCTGCTAACTTTCCTCGTTCTGCAAATCCACCCCATGCAATTGTTAAAGCAATCCCCGCAAATGCTAACTGGAACATGAAGTCAATCGTTTGAGGATATGCATCTCCATCCACTGCTTCAGGATTCGGGTTTAAGAAGAAATCTCCCCATCCGATAAATGCATTTCCGTCACCACCATAAATTAATCCGTAACCTACTGCCCAAAATACTAACGTTGCGATTCCAAATGTAAAAATCGTTTTACCTGCAACATGACCTGCATTCTTCATTCTTGTTGAACCTGCTTCTAACAGGATAAAACCACCCTGCATAAAAATGACTAAAATCGTCGCTAGCATTAGCCAAATTGAATTTAAACCGATCGTTGTTAAATCCATTCATATCACTCCTCAATTTTGATGTAAGTTTAATTGACATCTTTTGATAACCTTAATGTCATTATAGAGGCATGAAGAGATTTTGACAATACTTTTTTAAATTTTTTTATTCTAATTGCGAAAATTAATATGCATTATATTGGATATAGTTCGTGTTTAGGAAGAAACACTGCAATATTTAACATCTAATGTTAACTTTTTAAGAAAAAAACCAAAGAATGTTTTTTTAGCTAAAATGATTGAATTCATTCATATATAACTTCTAAATGTTTGACTGTATCGTTAGGATTTATTATCATAAAGATATACACTAAAAGTGAATCTTAAGTTGGTATACTCACCGATAGGTGAGCCTCAAAAATAAAGTAAGATATGATCAATATTTAGACGAAGGATGATACAAATACTTCATCATAAGTAGTTAACTTGTTTATTAAAAGATTCACTTTAATGAATAGAGTATGTATGTGAGGTGAGGTGACATGGGGATATGAAGCTTTATAAAATTGGAGAGTTGTCCAATATAGCTGGTGTAAGTTCAAGAACTGTTGATTATTATACAAAAATAGGTCTTATACATCCCATAAAAAGATTAGAAAAAAGTAATTATCGATTATATAATGATGAAACTTTACAAAGGTTAAAACGTATTGAAATGTTGAAGAAAGACAAATATTCTTTAGATGAGATAAAACATACACTTGATCAATTAGATAAAATTACAGAAGATACTTTAATCAAAGAAAAATTAACATCTTTACAGGACCATTTAAAATTAGTGGAAAAGGATGTCAAAGAGTTAAGTCCTGTCATTGAGAATTTAAAACCGAATCAAGCAAAGAATATTTATAAACATCTTACACCACAAACTGCAGCATGTATGGAAGCATTATTATTTCTTCTAAATAAAGGACCATTAATGTAAATTAGTGGGATCGTCTTCTTTAAGTTATAACTACAATGGAGGGAAATCAAAAATGTTTTTTTCATTAACTTATTGGTATATGGATGTACTCATAATCATTGCATTTGGTGTTACAATCTGGGCTCAGTTTCGAGTCAAAGGAACTTTTAATAAATGGGGAAAAGTTGCTAATTCTTCTGGATTAACAGGTTATGAAGCAGCTAGAAAAATGTTAGATGCAAATGGATTGCATGATGTACCAGTTGAACCAGTTAGAGGGGTATTATCTGATCATTATGATCCAATTAAACGAGTAGTGAGACTATCAGAACCTGTTTATAACCAACGATCGATCTCAGCAGTCTCTGTAGCTTGTCATGAAGTAGGACACGCCATTCAACATAGTGTGAATTACCCAATGCTTGTATTACGTCATAAAATGTTTCCTGCAGTAAATTTCACATCTGGGGCTGCACCCTTTTTATTAATTGGTGGATTTTTGTTCGAAGCTACGGGATTAATCTTAGCTGGAGTGATTTTCTTCTCACTAGCCGTTGCCTTTCAATTGGTTACATTGCCTGTAGAATTTAATGCTACTAATAGGGCAAGAGCTATTATGGTTTCTGAAGGATATATTGGCAATCAAGAAGAACGTGGTGTTGCAAAAGTATTAAATGCTGCAGCTTTAACTTATGTTGCATCTGCAGCGATGGCTGTACTGGAATTGCTTAAGTACATTTTAATTTTTAACAACAATAGAGATTAATAGGAAGTAAAGCTAAGAAACCGCTCATGAATTGAGCGGTTTCTTACTTGTATATTTGTAGAATGATTTATAGTACCTTCTTTTAGAATTCTAGATAGAGCCTTTAAATTTTTCCGTGATAAAACGTTTAAAAAAGTCCGCAACAAGGGGGAGTTTTTCATCTTTTCGGTGGATTATACCGATTGTACGATCAACAACCGGATCAATCACTTTAATTTTTGCAGGTTGTAAAGAAGTTAAACAGCTTTTTAAAGCCATGTCTGGTAACAAACTTACACCCATTCCAGCAGCCACCAAACCTCTAATCGTATCTGTTTCCTCTCCCTCAAACCCAATATTAGGTGTGAATCCAGCCATTTCACAAGCATCCCATACAATAGTACGTAAGGAATACTCCTCATTAAATAAAACAAAGGATTCATCTTTCAGTTGATCTAAACGAATTTCTTTTTCATTTGACAAAACATGATCTGGAGGAAGGATTGCAAATAATTCTTCTGTTAACAATACCTCACCTGTAACATACTCATCATCTTCAGGAAAAGGAGAGATCAAAGCTAAGTCAATATCCCCTTTTTTCAAAGATTTTATTAAGGTATTATATTTTCCTTGCTTAAATCTAAATTTCACATTTGGATGAAGCTTTTTAAATTTTGATACCAGGAGGGGAACAAAATCTACCCCTAAACTATGAGGAAATCCCAACCGTATTTCTCCTAATTCTGGGTCCATAAACTCATGGACTTCCTCCACCGCTTTATCAAATTGACTAATAATTGATTCCATTCTTCTTAAAAAAAGTTTACCTACAGGGGTTAATTGCAAATTTCTTCCTTTAGGAATAAACAGTTTAACACCTAATTCCTCTTCTAATTGATGTATTTGACGACTCACCGCTGATTGAGCTACATGAAGTTCTTCCGCAGCTTTTGTAACATGTTGTTTGTTTGCTACTTTCACAAAATATATTAATTGTCTAAGTTCCAATATCAATCTCTCCAAAGTATAGTTCAATTTTATTTCATTTTTATAAAAATAATAAATATAGAATGATTTCTTAAATATGGTTTTTTCTTATCATTAATGAAAAGGTTACAAAACCAGCAGCTAAACCACCTATATGGGCATAGATGTTCACATTTTCATTGATAAACGAATAAATCATACCCATTGATAAAATTACAATGACGGTGGTTCTTGATTGAGGATCGATCCTATGCTTTAGATATATTACAATAAATAAATAAGCTCCTAAAAGTCCATAGATCGCTCCAGAGGCACCAACTGAAAACACCTCTGAACCATAAACTGCAATACTAATGATATTTCCCACAATTCCACTACAAAAATATAACACACTGTATTTCAGTTTACCTAATAATCTTTCTAAAGCAGGTCCAAATAAAAACAAAGAGAATCCATTAAAAAGAAAATGCTCAAATCCTCCATGCAAAAACATTGAGCTGATGATCCTCCAGAGATCTGAAATTTCAGAAGGATATATTAATGCACCTAGTAAATACAATGATACAATTTCACCATAAAATAATGAAAGAATAAAAGTAACGATAAACATGATGAGGTTGAGTCCTAAAAGGGCAGCAGTCACAGGATATAACTTTAAGTATTCACGGAAACTTTCAAAACGCAAAAATATCATTTTTTTACTCCTTTTTATTGGACAAACGTAATTTAGAATGTTTATAATTAAGAAGATGTTATCTACTACATATTATAAGGAGAGATTGATTGTGATGCAAGAACGTACTGGAGTTGCTACAGTTAAAGGAAATCCACTTACATTAATTGGACCTGAATTAAAAGTTGGAGATAAAGCACCAGATTTTAAAGTAAACAAAGACTTATTTACCGAGGTTTCACTTTCAGAATATGATGGAAAGGTGAAATTAATTAGTGTTGTTCCATCTATAGATACTGGAGTGTGCGATGCACAAACTCGTAAATTTAATGAAGCTGCTGCTGAACTTGGCGATAATGTTATTATCTTAACCATTAGTGCAGATACTCCAATGGCGCAAGCTCGCTGGTGTGGAGCAGCTGGTGTGGATAAGGTTGTTACTTTATCCGACTATAAGACCAATTCATTTGGTGAAGCTTTCGGCGTACTAATTAAAGAAATTCGTTTAGATATGAGATCGATCTTTGTACTTGATGAAAATAATACAATTCAGTATACAGAGTATTTAAAAGAAATGACAGACCATCCAAATTACGAAGAAGCAATTAACGCTGTAAGAAAATTAGTATAACTTTAATTTAACCAATACAAGAGAACAGCATTCGTATCTACAAATTAAAAAAACAGCTAGAAGGATTTTACCTCTAGCTGTTTTTTTCATTATTCCTTAAATTGTGCGAATTTTTGATCAATTAATTTTAAAAGATCCAATATCGTTCGATAATTAGAACCCAAATCCCCAAAATTTCCTCTTGATGCTGAATAAATATCAATCGCTGTTTTAATTGGGTTAATATCATATAAAGTAATGGTTACGTCCTGCACTCTTCCTGATATTGTTCTTTTTTCTATAATCAATTCTCCAACACTTTTCACTTCATGAACGATTTTAATTTTATGCTGTTTCAAAACATAAATGAGCTCGTCCCATAATTTATCTTTAGGAACTTTAAAAGTTCTAGTCTCAAGACCTGGATATTTTGCCTTATCACCAGTTTGCTCAAAACTTCTAAATAAACCTATTAAATTTCTTTTTAGCATTACACATTTCCCCCGTTCCTATTTCTATCATCTTATCAGACTTCAGAACGAAGAAAAAGTAGAAAATCAATAAGCAAAAATATGACTATCAATTTTCGTAATTTGTTGACGACTCCAAATCCATTCGCTAGTGGCAGTATCAGGATTGAAGTAATAGATAGCTTCTTTAGTAGGATCCCAACCATTAATCGCATCATATACAGCTTTATATGCTTCTGCATCCGGTTCTAACCAGATTTGCCCATCAGCTACAGCTGTAAATGCTCTTGTTTCAAATATTACACCCTTAACAGTATTAGGAAAATCAGGATGTTCAACACGGTTTAAAATAACTGCTGCAACAGCAACTTTACCTTCATACGATTCCCCTCTAGCTTCACCAAATACAGCTTGTGCCATATACTGGATATCTTGTGAACTAAATTCTGTATTTAGTTGGGGTCCGGCTGGAATAAGATATAAATCTTTAGATGCTTTTAAAAGCATCTCTCCTGTTTTCTCACCAGCAATACCATCTACCTGTTCTAAACCAAATTTCGTTTGAAAATTCCTAACTGCTTCTTTTGTTTCTGAACCGTAAATACCATCAATTTCTCCTGCATAAAAACCAATATATTTTAAACGTTTCTGCAAATCAATTACGTTTTGACCTTTAGCTCCAACATCCATAATTTGTTCAGTAAAAGCATGAGATTGAGTGTACATTAATGGACTGAACAAAAGCGAAAAGCTTAGGAATGCTAAGAAGCTGACTTTAAGAATGTTATTCATTCTAGCACCTCCATATTTTTTTGCGTCTATTCAGCAACTTAAAGATAGGACCAAATGAACAAATATATCACTTTCATTTGATTAAATGGTTTATAAAAAATACTTTTTTTAGTATTTTTGGGGTTAATTTACAGTTATTTCTTGAAAAAATACCCGCTTATGCCGTACGATTCCTGTGTTTCATGAACCCGCTCTCGCAGGTGGGTTTCCTCAACAATACTTTTGAAGTCCCCTGAATTGGGGCATGACAGCTATACTATTTATTGGAGTCCCGTGAAACAGTCATTGGTTCAAAACAACTTAGAATCTGAACGAACATCGCAGGATTATGTTGTAGTTATATTATATCATTTCGGATAAGAAAGTAAACCTATAGGGATGAATTAACAAAACAGAACTTATTGATGCAGTGTAGCCATATCATGGATATATTGATGTCATTGACTATTCACTATCACTGTTTTCCTGTAGAACTTGTATTTTTTGAAATAACATATTGAAATAAAAATACGAACAAAATGCCATCGCACTTCCCATGAAAATAACAATAAGAAAAGTGAAATATTGAAAGCTTACGTACAATATTACAAAATTTGTAAATGCTAATCCAAGAGAATATAATGGCTTCCCGATAGTTAGTACTATGGCATTTTTAATCAACACCCTAAGTTTCAAATGTAAATGAACCATCAATGAGAAAAAATAAAATAATGATATGATAGCTATTACTAAGAGGATTAAAATAAACAAAGATAAAAACTGCAAACCGTTTTCGAGATTATTATAAAAATTAATGTTAACGATCATAACCGTAAATAAAACACAATAGATGATACCGCCTAACATACTCTGCAAATAATTTTCTTTATACCCTTTAAAATATGTTTTAAATAATGGAGCATCCTCTTCATCTGATAACCATTTTCTAACTACTACAAACATTGCACCTGTAGCAGGGAATAATGTAAATGGTGAAAGTATTCCTATCATAATTAAATTCATAATGAATTGATTTGTTTCTTCCATGATAAAAGAAGTTAGAAGAAAAAAAACAACAGGTAAAGAAAAAAGTAACCATAAAAGATTAGTAACAGAAAACCTCATGATCCATTCAGAGGCACGGTAAAGTCCACCCATAATACCATTAGTTTCCATATCATAACCTCCCTTGCAACAAAATTACTGATTTATGTATTTTTTTATTATTCATGTCTTTAAATAAGGCCGTTGAGAATGAACTCAACAGCCACTTTAAATTACATATGTTTTCCAGCTTTTTGATATTGTTTTTTATCACCTTTCTCATTAAAACGAGATCGAGATGATTTTGAACTTGAGTTACTGCCTTTATAGCCACTACCTTTGTAACTATTGCCTTTATTGCTGTTGCCTTTGTATCCTCCACCACTTTTTGAACTACCATTATTGGAACCTGTAACACGCCTTCTAAACGGTTGTCTTTTTTTCTTTCCGCGTATTGGCTCTTCTGGAGTTAATTGGATTCTTACTTCTTGTTTATCATCACCAGTAAGAAGTTTAAATGCTGCAGCTAATATATCTACAGAATCATATTCCTCTAAAAGTTGGATGGAAATTCCTTTATATTGTGTAAACTCTTTAGATTGGATCACATTTAATAGTCGTTCAGCCATAATTTTTTGTTTACCTTCAAGCGCTTCAGAAAAACTTGGTAATGGCTTTTTGAATATTTTATGACGAGTCACTTTTTCAATAAAATGAAGATGATCCGCTTCTCTTGGAGTAACAAACGACCAAGCAGATCCTTCCTTACCTGCACGACCTGTACGTCCAATTCTATGCACATAACTCTCTGGATCCTGCGGTAAATCAAAGTTAATAACGTGAGTAACACCAGAAACATCTAATCCACGAGCCGCTACATCTGTAGCTACTAATACATCAATACTTCCATCACGAAACTTTCTCATGACTTGATCACGTTGATTTTGTGTTAAATCTCCATGTAGTCCATCAGCTGGATAACCTCTCTTTTTGAGGGCTTCTGACAACTCATCAACACGTCGTTTTGTTCGACCAAATACGATAGCTAAATCAGGCGATTCCATATCAAGCAATCGGCCTAATGCTTCAAATTTTTGCCTTTCATGAAGCTCAATATAATATTGAGAGATATTAGGTGAACTTACTTTCTTAGGTGCTACAGAAATATGTTTTGGATTCGTTAAAAACTGCTGTGCAAGTTTCTTAATGTTTGGAGGCATCGTTGCAGAGAATAACATCGTTTGACGCTGCTCTGGCACTAATTTTAATATGGACTGAATATCCTCCATAAATCCCATGTCTAACATTTCATCAGCTTCATCTAAAATTACTGTGTGAACATCACTTAATTTTATCGTTTTACGACGAATATGATCTAATAACCTTCCTGGTGTACCGATAATAATTTGAGGTTTTTTCTTTAAGGCACGTATTTGCTTTACGATGTCCTGCCCGCCGTAAATAGGTAAGGAACGAATCCCCTTGAATTTGGATAACTTATTGATTTCCTCAGCAACCTGTATGGCGAGTTCACGAGTTGGAGCCATAATTAATGAAACAATTTTCTGCTCTTCTTTTTCAATCTTTTGAATTAAAGGTATGGAAAACGCAGCTGTTTTTCCCGTTCCAGTCTGTGCTTGACCAATTAAATCCGTCCCTGATAAAGCTTCTGGAATGGTTTGGGTCTGTATTGGTGTTGCTTCTTCAAACCCTAAATCTTGTATTGCTTGAATGACTGTTCGTTCAAGCTTGAAATCATTGAATGTTGTCAAAACTAGTTCAAACTCCTTTGCAATTGCAATTTTTCATAAATAACCGACAAGTTATGTTATGTAAGTCATTTAGATATCCCAAAAAAATGACGAAGCGCTCTAACAAAATCCGACTTCTTTTAGGGGACCGAAACAAACTTACTACCTTATGTTTCTGCTGTTTCATGAGCCGACTTGAGTAGAAATCATACTTTTCTATCATTAAAAAAAGCATTTCCCTTAAGCAAGGAAACACTTGCCATCATCTTTTTTAGATATGTACAATCATATCACAGTTATATAAAGGATTACAAATGATCAATCCATTTATTATCTATTTGAAATAGCAATTAGACTTATGGAAGATCTTTCTAAAACATTGTTCAATGCATGTAAAAAAAATGCAAAGAAACATAAAAATTTCTCTGTTCGATTACACGGAAGTATCATATAATAATACTATTACATCAACGAATTGGGGGAAGATAATGGAACTTATATTTGCACTTTTATTCACATTATGGGGAAATGCTAACGAGAATATCCAACAAAATCAATCTGTAGCACAATTGTTAGAAAATGCAGTTCAATTTAGAAATTCAGTTGTAGAGGAAGATTCAATCACTTATCCCATGGATGAAAACATTGGAACTGAAGAATGGGTAAAAAAAGACCCCCAACCAGAAGGAATTCCTGATATTAAAGGCGTTTATTCTACAGCATATACTGCAAACGGTGGCAGTAAGTTAGACACTATATTACAACTTATCGATGAAACTGAACTCAACTCCATTGTCGTTGATATCAAAGATGATTACGGATATGTAACTTACAAATCAGAGAATCCTGAAATTGTAAAATATGGGAATACTAAACCGTTTATTAAAGATGTGAATGATCTAATGTCTACATTAGAATCTCACGATGTATATCCTATCGCAAGAGTTGTAGTTTTTAAAGATTCCGTCCTTGCCAAACAAAGACCTGATTTATCTTTTTTAAACTCAGATGGTTCAGTATGGATCAATGGACGAGGTGATGGGTTTGTAAATCCTTATGCACAAGAAGTCTGGGAATACAATGTTGAAGTTGCTAAAGAAGCTGCAAAGTTAGGATTTAAAGAAATTCAATTTGATTATGTTCGTTTTCCTGAAGGTTTTGAGAATAGAGCAGATATTTTAACTTATCACAAAACAGACATCTCTCGAACCGATGTCGTCGCAGATTTTGTGAAATATGCTCGTGAACAGCTTAATCCACTAGGAGTCCGTATTTCTGTTGATATTTTTGGGTACGCCGCTTCTGTTCCAGCTGCTGAAGGAATTGGTCAGGATTTTAATAAAATCTCACAATATGTAGATGTAATTAGTCCTATGGTATATCCAAGTCACTATTCTACAGGTTGGTTTGGCTCTACAGTTCCTGATGCTGCTCCATACATAACCATTTATGGATCAATGATTGACACCCATAAAAAACTTGAGGAAATTCAGGAACATAAACCAGTCATTCGACCATGGATTCAAGATTTTACTGCATCATGGGTTAAAGGTTACATACCATATGGAAAAAAAGAAGTGGAAGAACAAATAAGAGCGCTGCATGATACAGGCGTAAATGAATTCCTACTTTGGAACGCTGGAAATAATTTCACTCCAGATGTTAATTATGATTTACAATAATAACCAAACTTCTAATTCCATGAATAATGTATAGAAGCCAAAAAGTTACCGAGAATATTAAAACTCGGTAACTTATTTTTAATGAATAAAGTTACAATGATGGTCGATTAAGATCACACCACTTCCATGTGGCCAATCATAAACTGTCACCTCATATGACAATTCTGGCACCAGCACATCCATGAGCTGGGTGAACATAGACATCAGCACATCCTGTGCTGACAACATTATCGTTACTAAGTTTCATATCTAAACCGACTATGGTATAGTATGGTTTGGATTATTGTTCTAAAATTTCATTTCAATTTTAACTTTTGGAGGTAATAATAATGAAAAAAAGAACTATAGTATTATCTTTTCTAACTATTATCGCAATGATAATAACTGCTTGTGGACAAGCGGATGAAAATAATGAACCCGCTGTGGACACTGAGATTCCAACTAATGAACAGGCAGACTTATTGGTATCTATTCAAGAAAGTGGTGTTTTAAAAGTAGGTACTGAGGGTACATATCCACCATTTACTTTCCATGATGATAGTGGTCAATTGACAGGGTTTGACGTAGAAATTGCTCGTGAAATTGCAGCTCGTTTAGGGGTTGAAGCCGAGTTTTTGGAAACACAATGGGATGGTATTATGGCAGGATTAGATGCTAAACGTTTTGATGTGATTGCCAATCAAGTAGGAATTAGAGCAGATCGTCAAGAAAAGTATGATTTTTCAATTCCATATATTACTTCTTCTGCAGTCATTGTAACAAAAGCAGATAATGATGCTGTCAATAGTGTTGAGGATATCAAAGGACTAACTTCTGCACAATCTTTAACAAGTAACTATGAAAGTATAGCTCTAGAATATGGTGCTGTTATTGAACCTGTGGAAGGATTTACACAAGCCATATCACTTATACAATCAAATCGAGTAGATATCACGATAAATGATCGATTAACAGTGTTGGATTATATAACACAAAAAGGTGAGGAAAACATCAAAGTCATTCCTACGATTGAAGAGAAATCTCCAAGTGGTATTTTGATAAGAAAAGGAAACGAGACATTAGTTGAAGCCATCAACAAAGCAATTGAAGAGATGATGGAGGACGGCACATATTTAGAAATTTCAATGAAATGGTTTGGTGAAGATGTATCTAAATAATTCGTTTATAAATTCAGAAAAATCCACTGAATTGTATAACTTAGCTCAAAGCTCCCTAATCCCATTATTGGAGGGGGCTTTGTACTATACAATTCCATTGACCATCATTTCATTTATTATTGGATTAACTTTAGCCGTCCTATCCGCAGTTGCACGAATTTCTACAATTAAATTTTTACAAAGTTTATCTAGAGTTTATGTTTCTATTATTAGAGGTACACCTTTACTCGTTCAGTTGTTTATTATTTTTTATGGGTTACCAAATATCGGAATTACACTTGATCCATTCCTTTCTGCCATTATTGGATTTTCTTTAAATGTAGGAGCATACGGATCAGAAATTATTAGGGCTTCTATACTCTCTATTCCTAAAGGACAATGGGAGGCTGGTTACTCCATTGGAATGTCATATACTAAAATTTTACAAAGAATCATCTTACCACAAGCAACTCGCGTATCTGTTCCCCCATTGTCCAACACATTCATTAGTTTAGTCAAAGATACATCATTAGCATCTTTAGTTCTTGTAACGGAACTGTTTCGTAAAGCACAACAAATTGCAGCAAAAGAATATGAATTTTTATTGTTATATATAGAAGCAGCCATTATTTATTGGGTTATTTGTTTTATATTATCTCTGTTGCAAGATAAAATTGAAAATAGATTAGAAAGATTTATTTCATAGTAAGTAATCTTGAGGAGTTAGTTATATGATAAGTATAAACGGTTTAGTTAAAAACTTTGGTGAGCTAGAAGTAATCAAAGGGATTGACCTCAACATAGAGAAAGGTAAAATCGTGGTTTTAATCGGACCTTCTGGATCAGGTAAAACTACTTTATTAAGGTGTTTAAACGTTCTGGAAACACCTACAGAAGGCAAAATACAAATAGATGAAAATGTTTTAGATTTTTCAAGATCTGTTTCTAAAAAATCAGTGGCACAATTTCGTTCTTTAACTGGGATGGTATTTCAAAGTTATAACTTATTTCCCCATATGACCGCTTTAGGAAATGTAATGGAAGGACCAGTTACAGTGAAAAAAATCCCAAAAGCTGAAGCAAGAGAAAAAGCTGAAGATCTCCTTCAAAAAGTAGGTCTAGCAGACAAGATTGACTACTATCCTTTTCAATTATCGGGTGGACAGCAACAACGAGTTGGGATTGCACGAGCTTTGGCAATGGAACCAAAAGTGATGTTATTTGATGAACCGACTTCAGCACTTGATCCTGAGCTTGTGGGTGAAGTTTTAAGAGTTATGGAAAACCTTGCAAAAGAAGGGATGACGATGATTGTTGTCACACATGAAATGCGTTTCGCTAAGGATGTTGCTGATGAGGTTATTTTTATAAATGGTGGTTATATAGTAGAACGTGGGCATCCAGATCAAATATTTAATCATCCAAAAGAGGAACGTACCAAACAATTTTTAAGCGTATTTGAATAATTCTTATAACCATCCTTTGGATGGTTTTTTCTTTTTAAGAAATAATATAAAAAAAGTTAATATTAGGGGGGTTCAAACATGGATGATCAGTTTTATATGAGAAAAGCGATTGAGGTTGCTTTAGAAGCTAGAAAAAATGGAAATCAACCATTTGGAGCAATTTTAGTTAAACAAGATAAAATAGTTATGACTGGTGAGAATAAAATAAATAATGATAATGATCCTACTTATCATGCAGAAATTGGACTTATAAGTAAGTATTGTTTTGAAAATAAAATTTCTGACTTGACCGAATATACTTTATACAGTAGTTGTGAACCTTGCGTAATGTGCTCTGGAGCTATGGTTTGGTCAAGTGTAGGAAGATTGGTTTATAGTGTTTCGTATGAACAATTTGCAAAAATATCAGGTAGTAACATTATGATATCTTGTAATGAAGTATTTGAAAAAAGCCCTAATCAACCCAAAGTAGTAGCAAACATAATAAATGAAGAAGGATTAAAAGTATTTGAAGGTTTTAAGTTCTAACATTAATATAAATAAAAAGGAAACATTAGCTTTTGTTGAAACTTAGAATTTGAAAAACTTATAAATTCTTAAGTTATAAAAAAGCTCGCCAATGGCGAGCTTAAAGCGAAGACATAGAAATCGTTATCAATACAGTGTTGATGCCGAGTAACCAGAACATTTTGCTACTCCAATTTCTATTGCCTTGTCTCTATTACATATCCGGAACCTTTATCTAAACGTTTCTTTTCAACGATACAACTCTCTAACACTTTTGGCATTTTCACAAAATGCACTGCTAGAGAAGATTCAGCATAATCAAAAGCTTTCTCATCAGATTCAGCGATGACAACTAAAAAAGTCAACTGATCTTCCAATTGAATTTCTAGCTTATATAAAAACATAAATAACCTTCTTCCTTTGAAAACACTCTACTCAAATCATTCCATCATTTGTAATTATTATTTAGACAACCGTAAGGCTAATTCAAATAGTTCGTGATTAAACTCTTTTTTCGTAGTTACAACGGTATCGATGTCTGTTGCAACTAATTCGTTTTTAATAATTCCACATGCTTTTCCAGAATCTCCTGCAATTAGTTGGCTTACAGCAAAATCTCCTAAACGACTTGCAAGTATACGATCATTATGAGTTGGTGTCCCACCTCTTTGTATATGTCCTAATACAGTGACTCTTGGTTCCATTCCACAATGTTCTGAGATTATTTTACAAAAATCTTCTCCTTTTCCTACACCTTCAGCTAATACAATAATACTGTGCCTTTTTCCATGAGCAAAATTATTTTCCATTCGAGCTGCAACCTTCTCTAATTCAAATGGTATCTCAGGAACTAAAATCGTTTCAGCCCCACTTGCTAATCCAGCATACAAAGCAATATCACCTGAGGAGCGACCCATAACTTCTACAAGTGAAGCTCTCTGATGTGAGGTCATAGTATCCCTTAATTTATTAATTGCATCTACAACAATGCTAACTGCAGTATCAAACCCAATCGTAAAATCAGTAAATGGGATATCATTATCTATGGTTCCTGGCAATCCCATTGTTTTAATGCCAAGTTTACTTAATTTTTGTGCACCTTTATATGATCCATCTCCACCAATAACTACAAGACCATCTATCCCTCTTTTACGAAGATTATCTGCTGCAAGTTTTTGACCCTCTTCAGTTTTAAACTCTAAACATCTTGCTGTTTGTAAAATTGTACCCCCACGATGCAGGATATCCCCAACACTTCTTAAATCCATTTTTCGAATGTCATCGTTAATCAAACCTGCATATCCTTTTTGAACCCCATATACTTCTAAACCGTTAAATAATGCACTTCGCACGACTGCACGAACCGCAGCATTCATTCCTTGGGAATCTCCTCCACTTGTTAATACGGCTATTGATTTTACTGCTGTCATGTTTTATTCCTCCTTGTACGTTCCTTACTTTAATTTTCTAATCCACACACTATTCATCCAAAAAAACAAACGTGTAAAAGGACTTTTTTTCATTAATTTTTTTGAAATCAATTTCACTTCTGTTTGGTTCTTTACCTTCGGATCAGATAAATAAAGAGCTAACAGCCCTTCAATAATCATTTGATGAAAGGATGAATTTGGTAAAAGATGCAGACCTCGATTCGCTTCTTCAAAAATAAACTCGATTCTGTTTATAGTCATCTCATTATTTTCATAATAACTGCAAAAATTTAAATCTCCGCCTTGTTCATCCTCTTCCTGATCAATCAAATAATCTAATAAAATATGTAAACCACATATGTGTGGAAAATAACTCTTTCGAATGTTTTCGACGGTTTCAATATTTAGGTTTTCATCTGTTGCAGCTAGAAAAAGCATAAATACACCTAAAGTGGATCCCGTTGCTGCTGCAAATTCATTCCATTGTAAATTAGGATAAGAATGACTATATGATCCCCACCATTGTAATAATTGATCCTCACGTAAATCGTGCCTAATATGTTTATAAACTTGTAAATCACAATAATATGAAACTAATTCTTTAACATAAGGTTTTACTAAATCATATCTTGGCAATAAACATATACAGGATTGACATGTTTTCACCAATTGATGTAAATAGTCTCCATCATTTTGATCAGATCGATTTGCATAATAGTTTTGTAATGAAGCAGAAGGATCTACCGCATCTAACATTGATTGATGCAACAAACGAAAATCATCCGCATCCATAGAAACACTACGATCACAGAGGTTATCCAAATAATCGCTAATCGTTTGAAAAGCCACGATGAGTGGAATAAGTACATGCCGTTGTGGTAAATTAGCCACAGCATAAACTGAACCGCCTTGACAATGAAACTGTTTCGTTGTCATGCTGTCTATCGCTTGTTTTTTCAACTCATCATTCGGAATTTGATTTGCAACTTCTCTCCACTGTTTAAGTTGAGCTTTCACTTCAGGTAAGACATAACGATAGACCCTAAACATTAAACTCAAAGGATAACTTGGAACCATCGTTTGTTTTGCTTTTAATCGACTCAAAACTTACCTCCATTAGATACATATATACTTTGTCTAAATTTATTTCTTCTCATTATAATACAAAATAAGTCTTGATGCGATTGATTCTTTCGAATTTCACAGATCTTACTTATTTTTGTTTAATAAAGTACTATATAAAAATAGTACTATTTTTTTTGTCAATTTCCATTAAAATGAAATTAAACAACTATTTTTGTAAATACTAAGTTACTGGGGGTGTATTCTTTGTCATATTCAACTGTACTTGAAGTAATGAATGTAACTAAAAAAATAAACAATAGAACGATTATTGATCAAGTGTCTTTTAGTGTAAATAAAGGAGAAATTTATGGATTTTTAGGACCAAACGGTGCAGGGAAAACAACTACTATCCGAATGATCGTAGGACTTATGTCAATTAACGAAGGAGATATCTTAATCAATGGAACTAGCATTTCTAAAGATTTTGAGAAAGCAATGCATTCCATTGGAGCAATTGTTGAGAACCCAGAGATGTATAAATATTTATCAGGTTATCAAAATTTAATTCATTATGCTAGAATGATTCCTGGAATATCCAATGCTCGTATCGATGAAGTGACTGAGCTTGTTGGTTTAAAAGATCGAATTCATGATAAGGTAAAAAGATATTCATTAGGAATGCGACAACGTTTAGGAATTGCACAAGCCCTTTTACATAAACCCTCAATCCTTATCTTAGATGAACCTACAAATGGGTTAGATCCAGCTGGAATTCGGGAACTAAGAGATTATTTAAGGATTCTCGCGAATGAAGGAACCTCTACTCTTGTATCCAGTCATTTACTCTCAGAAATGGAGTTAATGTGTGATCGAGTGGCTATTATTAAAGAAGGAAAAATCATTGAAGAGAAATCATTAAGCGAATATACAAATCAGCAGCAAAATAAGTTTGTTTTCGAGGTGGATCAACCAGAAGAAGCGTTCCAATTAATAAAGGAACAATATAAAGATAAGGAAATTAACATGTTAGAAAATGGATTTGTTTTATTATTGAACCGAGAAGAAGTACCTAAAATCAATATGTTCCTTGTACAGGAAGGTTTTTTAGTTTACAGCATTTACTCCACTTCTAAATCATTGGAAGATCAATTTTTAGAATTAACAAACTAACACAATCTTCTGTATCTAAATTCTTAAAATGCTAAAAAGGAGGTCAATGAACATGTTTAATCTTGTGCGAAATGAAAACATGAAGATATATAAAAAAGTTCAAACCTGGGTGATGGTAGGATTGTTACTATTTATGCAGCTAGTTATGGCGTTATTTGTAAAAGACTCTGGGTTTACTTGGCTGACTTTTGCAGACCTCAGCAGTTACCTTACTTCCATTATTGCCATCTATGCTATTGTTGTTGCTTCAGGTATTGTAGCTTCTGAATTTTCAAACGGAACAATCAAATTATTATTAATTAGACCTTTTAGCAGAACTAAAATATTAACTTCTAAATATATAGCCGTTTTGATATATATCGTTTTTTTAATCTTATTTAATCTTATCTCTTCTATTATAATTGGATTTCTTTTTTTCGGAAATGCAACTTCAAATAGTGAATTTTCACTTGGATCTATTTTACAAAATTATGGATTTACAAGTATTGAATTGATCATGACCATTACGTTTTCTTTTATGATTTCATCCATATTTAGAAGTAGCGTTCTATCCATTATTTTGTCTATTATTATCCACTTTTTCAGTTCCACAGTAGTGAGTTTTTTAAGCTTATTAAATTACCAATTTGGAAAATATTTTTTATACTCAAATACAGATTTAAGACAATATCTAAATGGAAATGAACCCAAGTTCGAAGGAATGAGTTTAGGTTTTTCAATCACTGTTTTAATTGTCTATTTTATTTTGTTTATTTTAATTTCGCAGTATGTATTCAAAAAGAGGGATGTTGTGGTATAAATCCTCCAACATATGCATTTAAAAAACAATCGTGATATAATAATGCTCAAGCTTATTAGAATGGAGATATACCTATGATTAAAAAACACGAAATTTATAAAAAAGATAAATGGAACATGATGAATGTTGAAGTTAATGGCAGACATATCATTTTACGTGAAATTTCTGATCAATGGGGTGAGGATACGCACGATTTTTTAAGCAGACCTGCTTTAATGGATTGGGTGAATAAACGTTTTTCTACACAAAATTTTGAAGGTTCAGAAGAAGAAAGAAAAGAAATCATTGAAAAATTTAAAGAAATTTAAATGAAGCAATAGAAATACATAATCATTAACGATCATTACCATATATTTAGGTAGATGATCGTTTTTAATTTGGATAAACTAAAATAAGCAATAGAAATCAGTTTCAAGGAGTGTTATACATGGAACTCTTTACTCCAGACTTCTGGACTGTACTATTAAGTATCATCATCATTGATTTAGTACTTGCAGGTGATAACGCTATTGTCATTGGCCTAGCTGCAAGAAATGTCCCTAAAGAATATCAAAAAAAGGTCATCATATGGGGAACTGTAGGTGCTATCGTCATTAGAGCATTAGGCACATTATTAGTTGTTTGGCTACTAAAAATCCCTGGATTGCTGCTCATCGGGGGACTGTTACTAATTTGGATAGCTTATAAATTATTAACACAAAAAAAATCACACGACAATGTTAAATCAGGAACAAGCTTGTGGTCAGCAATTCAAACGATCATTATTGCGGATGCCGTAATGGGACTAGACAATGTCTTAGCTATTGCTGGAGCCTCACATGGAAGTTTTTTAATGGTCATTATTGGATTGATGATCAGTGTTCCTTTTGTTGTATGGGGAAGCACTGTTATTTTAAAATTCATCGAACGTTTTCCAGTCATTATATATATCGGTTCTGGTGTCCTTGCTTTTACTGCCGGTAAAATGATTACGGATGAGACTTGGTTTAAAGTGTTTTTTGAGGAAAATGTATGGATCAAATGGGCATTCATTGCTGTGATAGTTGTAGGGGTGATTGTTGCAGGAAGAATGAAAAATAAGGATATTGGGCGATTAACTGAATAGGTAAACATAATTAACATGTAAAAATAAATATCAATTATACAATCTGTCCAGAATAAGGACAGATTTTTTTATATCCACAAAAGTAAACAACATTCACTTATTAGGCCATTTCATCATTTTTCTGTGTTATTTCCGAAATAATGGTGTAGTTCATTTCGGTCTTTTTCTGTTTGTTTTCTGATATAATATTACTAATTTTGATCATTCTATGTGTATTCAAAGAAAGGTGGTATCATCAATGGAAAATACAGTCATTTTTATCATCGTATCCTTTGCGCTAGCATTGGTATTAATTCTTAAAAAAGATTCTATCTCCCAACCTTTTCGTAAATATTTAGCGATTTTTGCTTTATTTATGGTCATATGTTCATTCGTTTTATTGGTCATTTCATTTTTTGGATGAGCTAGAAAAATCATAATATCATTTTGATAAGGTCATACTAATCAAAACTTTGTAAAGAACTGATATAGGTTACAGGGGTGTGATTATATTGAAACGTTTGACCTTCTTTCTAATGATTGTTATCTTAACAATAGTACCATTATTTTCATCCATGAATTATGCTAAAAGCAATAAAATTTATAAAGATCATAGGAGGAGTCCCATGAGTGAAGTATTAAAAAGAATTGATGTTTCAGAGGAAAACAAATGGAAGTTAGAGGATATATTCGAAAATCAAAAAACTTGGGATCAAGAATACGAAGAAGTTCAAAAAAAGGTAGAAGAAATCAAAAAATTTCAGGGGAAACTAACAGATGCTGATAACATAAAAAAATGCTTTGCATTAGAAGATGAGATCTCATTACATACAGAAAGACTTTATGTTTATTCCAATATGAAACACCATGAAGATACAACGGAATCAACCTACCAAGCCTTATCAGATAAGGCGCAAAAATTAAGTGTAGAAATTAATGGCTCTTTATCCTTTATTACCCCGGAAATATTAAGTTTAACTGATGAACAATTAAAAATGTTTATTGATGATCCGGAGTTAAGTGATTATAAACGTACTCTAGAAGAAATGTTACGTCAAAAAGCACATATTCTTTCACAATCGGAAGAAGCCATATTAGCTCAAGTTGGGAGCTTATCTCAGGCACCTCAAAACATTTTTGGTATGTTAAACAATGCGGATATGACATTCCCTAAAATTAAAAATGATAAAGGGGAAGAAGTCGAGCTCACACACGGAAATTACATTCAATTCCTTGAAAGTGACGATCAAGAAGTTCGTAAAAATGCATTTAAAGCAATGTACGATACTTACAGCCGACACAAAAACACCATTGGTGCAACTTTAAACGCAAATATCAATAAAAATAACTTCTATGCAAAAACAAGAAAATATCCCTCTATTTTAGATATGGCTTTGTATGGAGATAACATTCCAAAAGAAGTTTATACGAATTTAATTGATACAATACATGAACACTTACCTTTGATGCATCGTTACATGGAGTTACGTAAAAAGTTGTTAAAAGTAGATGAGTTACACATGTATGACTTGTTTTCTCCTCTTGTGGATGAGTTTAGAATGGAAATCACCTTTGAAGAAGCCAAGAAAAAAGTTGCTGAAAGTCTAAAACCATTAGGTGAAGACTACTTGTCTATTTTGGATGATGGATTTAATAACGGATGGATTGACGTTTATGAAAACAAAGGAAAAAGAAGTGGGGCCTACAGTTGGGGTGCGTACGGCACTCACCCATATGTGCTTTTAAACCATAAAGACAACTTAAACAGTATGTTTACTTTAACGCATGAAATGGGTCATGCCATCCATTCGTATTTATCAGATGAAAGCCAAAAATATCGTGATGCACAATATACGATCTTTTTAGCTGAAGTTGCTTCTACTTTAAATGAAGCTTTACTTATGGATCACTTATTAAAAAATACAACAGACGAAAAAGAAAAATTGTATTTACTCACTTATTATGCGGATCAATTTAGAACAACCGTATTCAGACAAACGATGTTTGCAGAATTTGAAAAAATTATCCATGAGAAAGCGGAAGCTGGTGAATCACTAACTCCACAAGATTTAAGTGAAATTTATTATGAACTAAATGTAAAATATCATGGTGATGGAATGACTATAGATAAAGACATTGAAATGGAATGGGCCCGTATTCCGCATTTTTATTCCAGCTTTTATGTTTTTAAATATGCAACAGGGTTTTCGGCAGCAACAAGCTTTTCAAAACAAATTTTAGATGAAGGTCAACCTGCCGTTGATCGATACAAAGGATTCTTAAAAAGTGGGGGAAGCGATTATTCTATCAACATTTTGAAACGTGCAGGTGTGGATATGTCCTCTCCAGAACCGATTCGCCAAGCGATGAGTGTGTTTGAGGAAGTGATTTCAGAAATGGAAAAACTAACTCAATAAATTTTATATATAAATTACAGATGATATCCCCTTTAAGTATTTGTTCTCACATTTCCTTAAAGGGGGTTTTTGATTCATTAAACTCAAATACTCTTTTTGTAGAAATACTCACTGATATGCTACAATATATGAATCTAGCAATCATACAACATTACTATGGAGGAGAAAAATGTTTGAAGTAAGTATGCAATCAATTAAAGAGTATTTTACTTGGGAGACTTGGGAACCTCAACTTATTGAACTATCTCAACGATCACTTATGATTTTACTTATTATTGGGCTAACATGGTTAGCTTTAAAAATGAGGAAAATAATTATTACTCGTGTGTTTGATATTAATATTTCAAGAATGCAAGAAAAACAAAAAGATACTTTAGAATCTTTACTTCTTTCTTTGACGAAATATATTATTTTCATCATCTCAATTTTAATGATTTTAAGCAATGCGGGTCTAGATGTCGCTCCTATCATTGCTGGAGCAGGTGTACTTGGCTTAGCAGTTGGTTTTGGTGCGCAAACGTTAGTAAAAGATTTAATCACAGGATTTTTCATCATTTTTGAAGATCAATTCTCAGTTGGTGATTATGTTTCCATTAATAACGGTGAAATAAATGGAACTATCGTAGATGTAGGACTTCGTGCTACCAAAATACGAACATGGGGACAGCATTCTGTTGTTATTCAAAACTCTGAAATCAGAACAAGTCAAAACTATAATCGTGAACGAATGCGTGCAATCATTAATGTGACCGTACCTTATGAAATAGATCCGTCGGAAATAGAACAAGCTATCAATGAAGTATCTAACGAACTTACAATGAATCAGAAACATTTATTTTTGTTAGATGATAAAGGAGAAGTCATGGAAGCTCCTCAATTATATGGCATTACAGATGTTGAAAATAATGCGTTAGGTGCAAAGTATACTGTCATTAGTATGGTGAAAGATGTTCATTACTGGACAGCAGCGAAAGAAATTCGTAAAGGATTACTTAAACAATTAAACAAAAACGGAATTCAAATTTCATATCCTCGACGTATTGAAAGACATGAAAATGGTTCTGAAGGTTTTAGTGATTTATAATAGCATCCTAAATTAAACATCAAAAACCCATCCATTTCATAGGATGGGTTTTCTTTATAACGCAGCTCCTTATCCTGTAATCGTTGTTGTAGTTCCAATTTGTTGCTGTGAGTCTATATTATCTTCATCCTCATCTTCATCTTCGTTTATCCGGAATAACTCCCTTATTTTTTGACCAGCATCATCAATAATAGTGTACATCACAGGCACAAATAAGAGAGTGAAAAACATGGATACTAATAAACCAAAGATAACAACAATTCCAATTGGCTGTTGCATTTCAGTCCCTTCTCCAATCCCTAAAGCCATAGGCACCATACCAAGTACAGTTGTAAAAGTTGTCATTAAAATCGGTCTCAACCTACTTTTACCCGCTAGCACTATAGAGTGATTACGACTTTCTCCACTTTTCTTTAATTGATTAATATAATCAACTAATACAATAGCATTATTTACTACGATACCCGCTAAAACAATCACTCCAATAAGAGCAGAGAAACTAAGATCAGTACCTGTAATAAGTAATCCAAAAATTACACCTACGATGGTAGTTGGCAATGAAAACATGATAATAAACGGATAAATAAAGGATTCAAATTGTACCGCCATCACCGTATATACAAGGAAAATTGCTAATAGTACGGTTAATAATAAGGGAATGATGGTTTCATCGAATTCTTGCTGTGTACCACCTACTAAAATATCATGACCTGTTGGAACAGAAATCGATTCAAAAACTTCTTTTACTTCTGCTGTTACTTCAGCTAAATTTGTCCCATCCACTGTATCTGCTGTCACAGTAAGTTCATTTTTTTGATCTACCCTTGTAATAGATGTCGGGCCTATCGTTGTATCTATAGATGCTACAGATAATAAAGGTACATAATTACCTGATGGAGTTGATAACTGAAATGATGACAATGCAGCAATGCTTTCCGTTTGATAATCTGGAAGCTCAATGATAACATCGTACTCATATCCACCTTCTCTAAGTTGAGTTGCACTTGTTTCATTAAAGGTTTCAGATATTTGATTAATGATTTGATTTTGATTTAAACCATACATTTGAGCTAATTCATCATCTACCGTAATGGTAAGCTGAGGTTCCCCACTCGAATCTGGAACTTCAATATTTTCTAAACTCAAATTTGATGATAACAACAAATCCACTTCTTCCACTAAATTATTTAATACATTTTGATCAGAACCGGATAATGTAATGTTAATATCACCAGTTGAAGTAGAAACTCCGCGCCTGGATCGTTGAGCAGAGGATTCACTAGCTCCTGGAATTTGTTTCATTTTTTCCTGTATTTCACTTTGCAACTCCGCATTTGTTATCAACCTAACATCCTGATCAGTCAGATCTAAATTAACCGTAATTCTAGAAGTATTTACACTAAGCTCCTGAAGTTCTATTTCGTTTTCATATGATTTTAAAAGTTCTTCCACCTGAATCGCGTACTCTTCAACTACTGAAATATGTGTGTCCTCTTCAAAGCTAGCAGATAATCTGATGGAATCTTCTTCAGAGGTTGGAAAAGTAGTCATATTTAAGCTGGCTATGAAAAATATACTGCTAACCGTTATTAAAATTGTAAAAATTGCAACAATCCATCTCCGTTTAATACTCCATTTTAATAATTTAGAATATCGATCACTTAAAAAATTCATCCAAAGAGGTTCATTTAGAAGTTTCTTATGATTTTTTGATTTCAGAAGTTTTGATGCAACCATAGGGACTAAAGTCATAGCTACAATAAGTGCTGCTATTAAAGCAAAAGAGACCATAATAGCTAATGGTAAAAATAGATTTGTTATAGTTCCACTGTCGATTAACATCATTGGAACAAACACAACAAGCGTGGTTGTAGTTGAGGCAATGACTGCAGATATTAATTCTCCTCCTCCTTTGATTGCAGCCTGCTTAGGTCCTAGCCCTTCTTTTCGATATTTTACGATATTTTCTAAAATAACGATGGAGCTGTCCACCATCATCCCAAGTCCTAATGCTAATCCAGACAACGTAATGATATTAAATGTTTGATTCGTATAACGAACAAAGATAAAGGTTGTAATGATTGCAATAGGGATGGATACAGCTATAACTGCTGTTGCGCGGATGCTTTTCAGAAAAATAAGCAATACCAACACTGCAAAAAATGCTCCTGCTATTAAACTAACCAAGACACTATTTATAGATGTTCTTATGAAATCTGATTCATCAGATACAACAATCAATTCAACCGCTTCACCTATCTCTTGCTGCAGCTTCTCAACTTCCTCTTGTACTGAATCAGATATATCGATCGTATTGCTATCAGACTGTTTTGAAACGCTTAATAATACTGCTAGTGAGCCATTTACTTTTGTTATCGATGACCTTTCACTTAACACTTCTTCCACTTCAGCAATATCCTTTACTTTAATGGAGTTTCCATTTAATAATGGAATAATGGTGTTATTGATATCTTCAATGGATTCATATTCACCATCTACACGTACGGAAACATTCACATCACCTTGAGGAACTGTAGCAACTGAAGCAGCATTATTTTTATTTTGAATGGTATTACTAACATCTGATGGTGATAATCCATATAGTTCTAATTGTAAAGGATCCAGCTTTACTTGAATTTCCTTCTGTTGGCCTCCATCGATGTCTACAGAAGCCACCCCTTCAATTCTTTGAAAGTTGACCAAAATATCATCAGCTTCTTGTTCTAACTCAACTAAATCATCTCCTAGCAAACCTAAGGTCATGATTGGCGCACTATTTGGATCAAACTTTCTAACATTTGGATCACCTGCTTCATCAGGTAATCCTCTAATCGATGCTACTGTACTTTGTAATTCATTATAAGCCTCATCAAGATCTATATCTGATTCATACTCAATTCTGATTTGTGCTGATCCTGTACTTGTAGTCGAAGTCATTGTTTTAATTCCCGACAAAGATGCGATTTGATTTTCTAAAGGCTCTGTGACTAATGACCGCATTTCCTGTGGGGCAACACCAGTATAATTAACATTTACGCTTAACATTGGTATTTCCATTTCCGGGTACAAATCAACTGGGATATCCCGAATAGAAACCAGTCCCATAATTAATACACAAATCACAATCATTATGACGCTGACAGGTCTTTTAACAGATGTATTTAAAAGGTTCATTGTTAATTACCTCCGACATCGGAACTTTCATTCTCTGAATCAGCGTTGTCGCTACTTTCCGGTAATTCTGGTGGGATTCTTTGACCGTTTTTCATATCTTTTGGATCCATACCTTCAGGTCGTGTTCTACCTTCAGGTGGAGTTCGCTGACCATCACCGCCAGCATTTGGATTCATACCTTCTGGTCTAGTTAGCTCACCAATACCATCAGGATTAGGGGACATGCCTTGGGGTGGTTCTTCCCCAGGTAATAAAACAGGAATGCCATCAAAAACTAACGTTTGCCCATCTACAATCAATTGCTCTCCTGCTGCAAGTTCTACTTGTATCGCCGTGTAATCCGATTGTAAATTTAAAATTTCGACCTCTCGTTTCATCGCAATTTTCATATCAGAATTCATATCTACTACGAAAATATAGTTGCTATCCTCTTTTAGAAAAACTGCATTAGTTGGTACAAGATATTCGTTTTCTACCAATATGGTTGATAATATAATTTGAGCAATATCACCATTTTGAATATTATTTTCAGTTTCCTCATCTAAATGTAATTCCACATCAAAAAAACCATCAGAACTTCTAACTGAAGATATATATGTAATCGTTGCTTTTACTGGTTCATCTTGCGATGTTGTAGTCACCTCTACTTCTTTACCAACGGGTAATAAAGCCTTCTGCTCCGCTGTAACTTTCGTTATGATCATCATATCGGCTACATCTGTAATTGTCATAAGAGAAGCTTGAGTTGAAACTTGATCACCTATGTTTACATTCAATACTGTGATTTCTCCTGTACTAGGGGCATAAATGACTGTATCATTAAAGTTTTCTGATGCTTGATCTAACTTCAATTGTGCTTGAGAAACAGAAATTTTTGCTGAGTCCACAGAATTATGTGCTTGCTGCAAAGAAATCTCTGCTGATTCAACATCATTTTCATTGTTTAATGAATCTTTATCGTAAGCCAATTTCGCTTGTGCTTCTTGATCCTTCGCATTTTCTAAATCCTGTAATGAAACAGCACCTTCTTCATATAAACGCTGCATACTTGCCACATTTTCCTGTGCATCTTCCCAAGTAGAATTGAGATTTGACGAATCCAGCTCATTGATCGTTCCTGATTTTGCATCCTCTAATTTTTGTTCTGCTTGTTCATAAGAAATCAATGCATTTTCAAGCTGTTGATTTGCACTTGCTAAATTGTTTTGTTCCTGCAACAAGCTATCTTCAAAACTTGAAGAATCAAACTCGACTATGATCTGACCTTTTTCAACTACTTCACCTTTATTTACTAATAAATTTATGATTTCTCCATTAATATCTGGGATAACTTCAACTTCAGATGATTGAATAACGGTACCTAATAAACGTTGAGTCACTTCTAAATTACCTTTTTCAATATTTTCAAGTTCAACTGTAACAAATTGAGGAGTTCTCTGCCCCATTCCTCCTGGTGACCTCTGACCTGAACCAACCATGCTCATACCGACCATGCCACCTGCACCTTGACCTGCGCCTCTTGGAGCGCCACTTGTCATAACATCTGCTTTAGGCATATCTGTTGGCTGACCTTCTGTAGAATCTTCATTAGAACATCCTACTACTAAAGTCAATGCTATAATCGTAATGATCACTCTTTTCCATTTCATTCCCAATTTCCCCTCCTTGTTAAACAAGTCCATATTAGAAATATCTTATACAAGTTATGTGTCTGGAAGATGTCAAGGATGTAAATTCCCATTTTTATATAAATTGGGGAAGTTATGTTTAAGAAAACCATCTGAATAAATCATCGGAAGATCCTTTAATGTACAAACCGAAAATATTGAGTGCCGATATAAGTCGTTTCACTTTCCAGCCAAATTCCTTTCTACATTCATTTTGTATTAGTAATCTAAAAATAAAGGGAATAAACGGTCTTATTCTCCTCATACTTAAAGAATTTTATATAATAAAGGGAAATTATGGTCCTAAATAGCTGTTTTAAGCCCAGATATGGCAGTTTGATGTGAATATGGACGATATTAGACCACGTATTCCCGCTATTTATTTTTTTGAGCTGATGTTGTAAGAGATAAGACCAGAAATTCCCTCTATTTCATAGCTAATTCAAACTTCTGAAGGGTAACTACTATTCTGTCTACGTTAAACACTTTACCATTTACCGAATTTTAATGGTGGCTTTTGTTATTAGAAAAGTAAACTTGTAGATTCTTAAGTTTCAAAAAAATAGACACTGGAGATATCTCCAGTGTCTATTACATAAAATTCTGAGGTTATTGTTATTAAGACAAAAATTATCTTATTTGTTTATGGTAAAAAACCTTCTTTAAATAATTCATACTCTTCTTTTAATAATGCATAATCAATTTCTGCATTCAATAATTCTACCTTAGCATTTAATACACCTACACGACTCTTTTCTAAGTCTGTAGCTGTAATAAAGCCTTCATCAAAACGCACCTGCATCATTTTATATAATTCTTCTTGTTTTTTCACATTATCTTCTAGCGTGTTTAATTTTAAATGAGAAATTTCAAACTCATCAGCAAATTGATAAGCATTTAATTCTAATAAATCCATTTGATCGAATAGATCTATTTGAGCTTTATCTTTTTCTTGCTCGTAATACTCTGGAATATCATCTTCTGCTTTTCTTCTGTCGTTATTTGCTGTTGATTCATAATATGTTATTAAAGCTTCTTTCTCATCAAATAATCCTCTTAGCAATTTCATTTGATCGGATGGATTGTCTGGATCTTCGGTAGGCTCTAATATCATTATTTGTTCTTCTATTTCAGTCTTAGCAGCTTCTGCACTACTTATTGATAATGCATAACTACCATAACCCGTAAGGTCCTCTGCTTCTTCAATAATTTCTTCATACGTCTCCATTACAAAGCGATAAAATATAAGAGATTTATGTCCAAGTTTCATTTCATCCGCTATCTTTTCAGCGTTATATTCTGAAGACTTAAGACGTGTTATATCACCTAATTCATCGATGTTTAACGTAGTTAATAAGTCCTGATCTAACATTTGATTCAATTCATATTTTAAAGATTTTAAACTTTGTTTAGTAGATTCTAAAGAAAGTTTAGCATTGGATACACTCATCTCGGCTTGAATAAGATCTTGTTTTGAAGCTAATCCTTCATCATACTTCATGCCTACAATATTTTCATCTTTTTCAGTAATTTCTAAATTTTCTTCTTGCAACTTCACTGTTTCTTCCAATTTTAAATAATTGTAAAGCATTGAATAAGCTTTATACTCTACTCCCCACTGAGTAGATTGTTCAGCATATTCCTGTTGAACTTCTTGTAATTCTTCCAACTCATCCGAAAAACTACCCATAAATGCATTTGCTGCACTAGTTAGTTTGACCTCATCTAAATCAAATTTTTCTAGGCTTGTGTCCTTTTCCAGTATCTCATTCACCGCTTCAGAAATAGATAGTCTCACTGTTTCACTTGCAAGTACTGTCATTGTTGGAATTGCTAACGCTAAACATATTACTAATATTCTTTTTTTCATTGGTTTCACCTCTCCTTAACTGCTAACTACTGTTGGATCTTTTGGTTCTGTGTTTTTATTTTTTCTACGAAATATGCTAGTAAATTTATTGCTAAAATCATCAATAATTGTGTACATAACCGGTATCAATAACAGAGTGAATGCCATTGAGACTAATAAACCAAAGATGACTACAACCCCAATCGGTTGTTGTGTTTCACTACCTTCACCTATTCCTAATGCAATAGGTAACATCCCCAATGCGGTCGTAAAACTTGTCATGAGAATAGGTCTCAGACGACTTTTACCTGCTTCAATAATGGCTTCATTCCGTTCTTTACCACTTCGTTTTAATTGATTAATATAATCAATTAATACAATGGCATTATTCACCACAATCCCAGCTAAAACAATTAATCCGATAAGTGCTGGAAAGCTTAATTCAGTGCCAGTTACTAATAGTCCAAATATAACACCAACAATTGTTGTTGGCAATGAAAACATGACGATAAATGGATATGAGAATGATTCAAATTGTACAGCCATTACAGTATAAACTAGGAATATGGCTAGCCCTAATATGAGCAATAAATCAACTGCAGATTCGTTAAAGTCTGCTTGTACCCCTCCAGTAGTCACATCATATCCCTTAGGTACTGGAATTTGAGATAATACCTGATCTACTTGTTCAGTTACTTCACGTACATCTGCTCCTTCAACCATATCAGCTGTAACAGAATATTCCTGCTTCTGATCTACACGTTGGATTGAAACAGGTCCTAATGTTTGATCAATCGTTGCTACTGAGATCAATGGTACATGTCCGCCAGTAGGTGTAGTCAGTAAAAATGCATTTAAGGATTCAATCGTTTCTCTTTCTGATTCTGGTAACTGAACAATAACATCAAACTCATCTCCATTTTCACGGAATTTTGTAGCCGTTGATCCTTTAAATGTTTCATTCAACTGACCCATAATTTGACCTTGACTTAAATTATACTGCCCAGCTAATTCATCATTCACTGTAATTGTAAGCTGAGGCTGACCGCTTAACCCTGGCACCTCAATATTTTCAACGGATGGAATCCCTGATAATAAAAGGTCAACTTGATCCGTTAATGTTTCAAGCACATCTTGTTCTGGTCCAGATATCGACACGTTTATATCTGAATCTGATCCACCAACAGCGCTCATTTGTTGTACAGCCTTCACTTCAATCCCTACAATAGATGAATTTAGATCATCTTGTATTGCTTTTGATATATCTTCATTATTTATTTCTCTTTCACTCTCATCTATTAAAAGAAGTATTGTAGTAATATTCGTAGAACTTATTTCTGTATATTGAATATCAATATTCTCCTCATATTTACTCAGCACTTTATCGATTTGATCACCATACTCTTGAACCACTGAAAATTCTACGCCGTTATCAAATTCGGTAGAGAGTTGAATTTGGTTCTGACCAGAAGAAGGAAAAGTAGTGATGTTCAATAGTGCAATTGAAAACAAACTACCGACTATAATTAAAAAAGTGCATAGAACAACAATCCATCTACGTTTTAAACTCCACCTTAGAAGCTTATTATAGATTTGATTTATAAACTGTAACCATTTCGCTTCTTTTGCTATTTTCTCATGAGCATTCGTTTTAAGAAAACCCGCTGCTAACATTGGAACTAAAGTAAGTGAAACAAGTAATGCTGCAAGTAATGCAAAGGCAACAACCATTGCTAATGGCAGGAATATTTGTGATAGGATGCCAGCGTCAATAATCATCATAGGTACAAATACAACAACAGTCGTAGTTGTAGATGCGATCACCGCAGAAATTAATTCACTACCACCTTTAATAGCTGCCTCTTTTGGATCCATACCATTTTGCCTGTACTTGACGATATTTTCCAATATTACAATGGAGCTATCTACCATCATACCTATCCCTAAGGCTAATCCAGATAAAGTAATGATGTTTAAAGTTTGATCAAAACGATCAACTAAAATAAACGTAGAAATAATCGCAAATGGAATAGACAAGGCTATAACTGCAGTTGCTCTAATACTTCTTAGGAAAAATAGCAATACTAAGATTGCAAAAAATCCACCTGCTAATAAACTTATAACAACACCACTTATGGAATCCCTAATAAAAGTAGAAGTATCAAAAACAACTTCTAATGCTACACCTTCACTAAGATCATTCTGAATGCTCTCTACTTCCTCAAGAATTAAGTCACTAATCTCTATTGTATTTGTTCCAGATTGCTTAGAGATAGATAGTATAACTGCAGGTTCAGAATTTATTTTTGATTGTGATTGTACATCACTAATTGTATCTTCTAAAATACCTACATCTTCCACAGTTATCGTTGTTCCATTTTGAAGCGGAATCGCTGTGTTTCTAATCTCATCTAAAGTGTCATATTCTCCATCCACTCTAACTTGTACTTCAGTATCACCTTGTAACACATCTCCAACAGTTGAAGCCGAGTTTTTGTTTCTAATCGAATTGACTACATCTGTTGCAGTTAAGTTATATTGTTCAAGTAAAATCGGATCAAGTGTGATTTGAATTTCCCGATCTGTCCCACCTGAAATATCAACCGCTGCAACCCCTTCAAGTTTCTCAAAATTTGCAGATAAATCATCGGCAATACTTTCTAATGTAGTAGTGTCCTTACCCGTTAATCCCAAATAAATAATGGGCTGACTATTAATATCAAATTTCAAAACATTAGGTGTATCTACATCATCTGGTAGAGCCGCTTTATTTATTTTTTCCTGTAAATCTGTAACGGCTTGATCAAAATCAATGCTTGTAGCAAACTCAACAAGAATAAAAGAGAATCCTGCACTTGACTGTGAGTTTATAGATTCAACTCCATTTAGTGATGCTATTTGCTCCTCTAATGGTCTTGTAACGAGTTTCTCCATCTCTTGTGGAGATACACCGCTATATGAAGCTTGAACTGTCACTACATTCACTTCAACTTCTGGAAAAAGATCAATTGGAATATTACGTAAAGAAATCGTCCCAATAATCAATACGCAGATAACCAGCATGATGACACTAACTGGTCGCTGTACTGCTGTTTTTATAAGATGCATTAATTGCCACCTCCAGCGGCTGCATTATCATCAGATTTTTCTTGCTCAGAATTTATCTCATCATCAACTTTTTCATCAGTAGTTTTCTCTTCTGATGGAGTATCGTTATTTGTTGTTTGTTGTTCATCTGGTAACAATAGAAGCATCCCATCAGATACTAGTTTATGTCCATTAACTATAAGGTCTTCTCCAGCCTTAAGATCACCTTTAACTGCAGTCCATTCTGATTGCATACTTAAAATTTCAACATCTTTTTTAACTGCTTTACCTTCATTAGCTACAAATACGTAAGCTTCATTCCCTTTTTGGATAATCGCATGAGTAGGAACTAACACTTCATCCTCCACTAACGTGTTACTGAATACAAGCTGTACAACTTCACCTGTAGTTAATTGATTGTCTGTTTCAATAAAACGAAGCTCCGCATCAAATAAACCAATATCATTTCTCGTTGGTGCTACATAAATCATTTCTGCTTTATATCCATCTTGTATTGATGAATGTACTTCAACTTCTGTTCCTAGTGGTACTAGTTTTTTTTGCTCCGCAGTAATCTGTGTAGTAATAATAAATTCAGATACGTTTGTGATCGTCAACAAAGGTTGTTGAGAGGATACATTCTCTCCTACTTCAGTATTCAAGCCTTCTACCACACCAGAAATAGGCGCATATACAGTGGTATCATTCACATTTCGCTCAGCTTGTGATAATCTTAATTGAGCTTGATCCAATGAAATTTGGCTCTGTTGAACTCCAACCTCTGCTTTTTCTAAATCTAATTGTAATTGTTCAAGATTGCTACCTGTATTTAGCTGTGCCTTTTCAAGAGAAATTTCAGCTTGTGTTTCTTGTTGCTGTGCTCTTTCTAGATCCTGTAACGAAACGGCACCTTCTTCATATAAACGTTCAAGTCTTTCCCGATTTGTTTTTGCATCTTCCAACGCAATTGTTAAATTTTCCAAATCTAAATCAGTTGAAGAAATTCCTTCCTCACTAGTTTGTGCATCTTGTAGTCTTTGAGCTGCCTGCGCTCTAGTAAGTTTTGCATTTTCCAGTTGCTGTTTTGTACTTTCAAATGATTTTTGTTCAAGCTGTAAACTATCCATTTGATTTTTCCCATCCAAAACAGCTATAACTTGACCTGCTTCAACTTGGTCTCCATTATCTACTTGGAGAGTAACTAATTCTCCTGTGATGTCTGGGAAAACCTCAATTTCTGATGCAGACTCAATATTTCCAATTAATTTTTTACTTTCTTGTATATCCCCTTTTTTGATAGTTTCAATCTCAACAGCTACTTTAGGTATATTCACCATTTC
Source organism: Chengkuizengella sediminis (assembly GCF_010078385.1). Lineage (NCBI taxonomy): Bacteria > Bacillati > Bacillota > Bacilli > Caryophanales > Paenibacillaceae > Chengkuizengella > Chengkuizengella sediminis. Next base: position 91,509 of record NZ_SIJC01000009.1, on the reverse strand, counting down.
CTGAGGGGAGCCACTTTGTGCGCCTCCTGCTGAACAACCAGCAACCACCAATAATGCTAACAAAATCCCAATGCTTTTTTTCATTCTTCTATACATTCCCTTCGCGAAACAAAAATTATGCAATGATTCTCCACTCCCATTGCTTAATGAAAAAATGTTATCAACTCACCATAGACCTCATGTTTATATTCTAATTAAATCATACGCTAACCCAGCCTATGTACAAATGACTAGCCTTAAAATAGTTTAATTTATAAATATGAACTGAATATGAACAAATAAATTGAAGGTCTGTAAAATTAGAAAAATAAAAAAAACCTTCCAAATATACAGAGTTGTCACATAATACATGAACAAACACTATATACTTAAAAGGGCTTTAACTACTAACTTTTTAAAAATGAATCAATCAATGTTTACCTAAACTATATTTTCTAGGAATATAAGTACAATAAGGTTCACTTTCTAAATAATCTCCAGTCATGGCATAAGCTCTAGATCGAGAACCTCCACATACAAATCTAAATTCACAGACCCCACACTTTCCTTTATATTGGTTAGGATCACGTAATTGTTTAAAAACTTTAGATTCACGATAAATTTCTGATAGTGAACTTTCTCTTACATTCCCAGCTTTTACGGGTAATAACCCACTAGGAAATACATCACCGATATGAGATATAAAGACAAATCCATTACCGTCATTTACACCTTTAGGTGCACGTCCTAAACCATCAATTGTGCCTATCAGTCCACTTCTTATAGATTGAGAATAATTGATGGTATCCTTTTGATTATTTTCTTTTTGTTTGTTTTGAATAACAACTCTGCGATAATGCTGGGCCGCTGTTGTTTTTATATCAAAAGATGCTTTAGTACTTAATTCATATAACCATTGGAAAACCTCTTCATGTTGATCTGGTGTGATCATATCAGATATCTTTCCTCTACCTGTTGGTACTAAGAAAAACACACTCCACAAGACACAATTTAATTCCTCAACTAATCGAGCCATATCTTCTAATACATCTAAATTATAATTTGAAACAACAGTATTGATTTGAAGAGGTAATTTTAGTTCATTAATCGTTTCTATTGCTCTCATAGTTAGATCAAAAGAACCATTCGTCCCTCTAAAATGATCATGAATACTTGCATTGGGACCATCTAAGCTAAACGCCCATCGTGATAAACCAACATCCTTAGCTTTTTTAATTGCTGCTGTTGTCACATTTGGGGTTGCACTAGGTGTCATTGAAACTCTTACACCTTTTTGTATAGCATATTCTGCTATGTCATATACATCGTCTCGTTCCAGTGGATCTCCACCAGTAAAAACTAATAAAGGATTGTCCATTTCATAAATTTCATCTATTAATTTTTTCCCTTCCTCAAATGAAAGCTCTCTAGAGTCTCGTTTATATTGAGCCTCAGCACGACAATGCAAACATTTTAAGCCACAAGCTCTTGTTAATTCCCAAATAACGATAAACGGATTTTTATGATAATCACGATTGATCATGTTATAAACCTCCTTATACAGGCTGGTATCCTTTTTGTTTTATTATAGTTACAATCTCTTCCACACTTCGTTCATCTGAGATATCAAACTGATGATTTGCTGTTTCCATCTGATATTGATTTGCATATCCTCCTACTGCAGTGCAAGAAGCAGCCGACAAGTTGGTAACACCATAGGATAGTAATTCGTCTCTCAATGTAGGGCTTTCTCTTGTTGATAAATTCATATTACATTCAGGTAAAAATAATCGCATAGCCAGCATCATCTGCATTAAATGTTGATCGGTTACATCCACAACAGGTTCGAAATCTCCTAAATGAGGTCTAATTCTAGGAAAAGATAAGCCAATTTGTGTGTTAGGATATTTTTCTTGCAAGTAGTTTACATGCATCGCTAAATAATAGGCTTCTTTTCTCCAATCTGCTAATCCTAATAAAGCACCCATATTCACCTTTGACATACCAGCTCTACATGCTCTTTCTGGTGTATCGATTCTATATTGATAGTTTCTTTTTGGACCTTTGACATGAACTTTTTTATACATTTCTTCATCATACACTTCTTGATAAACCGTAACTCCATCTGTTCCACTTGCAACTAAGTCCTCGTACTCTGTAGTATCCATAGGTTGAATTTCTATAGAAACAGAATCAAATTGATTTTTTAACATTGTAATGACTTGTTTTAAAAAAGAGATTGGAATATGAGTTTTAGATTCCCCGGTTAAAATAAGCAGTTGTTTAAAACCTAACTTATTTAAAATATTTGCTTCTAATTGAATTTCAGATAATGACAGTTTCTTTCTTTTAAATGTTTGAGTGATACTAAAACTACAGTATTCACAATGATTAACACAAAAATCAGATATATAAATCGGAGCATAAAGCTCTATTTTTTTATGAAAATGTTGAACAGTGTTCTCATGTGCTTTTTGTGCCATGATGTCTAAATAAGGTACAGCAGCAGGGGATAATAATACTAAAAAATCAAATTCATTAAACGTATTCTTTTGTAAAACTTTTTTTATTTCCACTGATGTTATAATAGAAAAAATATCTTCAATCGATTTATTTTTTAATTTCTTGTAAGTTTCATAAAAACTCATAAGCCAACTCCTCTTTACTTTCGTACAAAAAAACGCATTATAAACTTAAACTAGTATGATAAATATTACTTCAAATGGAGAGCCTGTGCTATGATGTTTGTCACACACAAACACTGCGAACTATGTATTAAACAAGCAAAAAAACACCTGTGCGTGATTTTCTGCTCATTCCTCGAATATAGACTCCATCCTAAATGTATTTTTTAGATAGTTATGAGTTTTCTATATCATAAAAAACTCGCCACAAGTAAATTGGCGAGTTTCTATATTTTTATTAGATTAGTCTTTTTCTTCTAATTGACGATCCATATACCCTTCTAATACTTCTGTTACTGCAAACACAGTATGAGCTAAATCTGTATTTTCAAATGCATGTTTACATTCATCTTTGTATGACATATCTTCATTATAATGTTTAAAATGAAAATCTACAATTTCTTGATTCACACCTAAAGCTTTCTGACGTTCAATAATCACATCACGATCTACGTAAATAAATAAACGACTAACCTTTTCACCAAATAGCTTCTTTAAAGTTCTAGCACCAGCTGAATTTAATATCAGATAAATAAAATCGTTATTTTTAAACTCCTGTTCAATATCTAACCCTTTGATTCCATAAAAATTCCCATCAATATCAGTAACTTCAACAAATTCTTTATTATTTATACCTTCTTCAAATTGCTTCCGTGAAATAAAATGATAATCCTGACCATCTACCTCGCTTGGACGTTTTTCTCTTGAGGTATAAGAAATCACCTTTTTAATCCCCAATGTCGTACCAACCATATCTGCCACAGTTTTTCTTCCAGATCCATCTGGGCCTGTGAAAACAAAAATCATTTCCTTTTCTTTTAATTGATACATTAAATCCCTCCTTTTAATATAAAACCTATAAAACCGAGGTAATTAAACACTCACTGCTAGTTAATTAAACATTTGCTGGCTTCTCTGAGCTTAGAATGAAGAATTCATGATAATTGTTTGAAATCTTGATATGAAAGAAAACATGTATGATATGAATTAAAATTGTGAAACCATACTCTATTTGATGATTTCTTCAAAAGTTGATTGATCTGTTGTTTTCACTAACTTTACTAACAACTCCTTGGCAGCTTCGTAATCTTCCACATGTAGGATGGAAGATGAAGTATGAATATACCTAGAACATACTCCGATGACTGCTGAAGGAACCCCAATCCCATTCAGATGTACATTACCTGCATCAGTACCCCCAGCAGATATAAAATACTGGTATGGAATATCATTAGACTCTGCAGTATCTAAAATGAATTCCTTTAATCCTTGATGTGTTACCATTGTACGATCTAAAATACGAAGTAATGCTCCTTTACCAAGCTGACCAAACTCACTTTTATCACCAGTAGTATCATTTGCTGGGCTTGCATCCAAAGCGTAGAAAATATCTGGTTTCACCAAATTAGATGCTGTCACTGCCCCTCTTAATCCTACTTCTTCTTGTACTGTTGCTCCTGTAAATAAAATATTTGGCAGTTGTTCCTTATGTACTTCTTTAAGCAGCTCTATTGCCAAACCTACACCGTAACGATTATCCCATGCTTTAGCTAAAATCTTTTTAGGATTTGATAACACCGTGAATGGACAAATTGGAACAATTTGCAGTCCAGGAAGAATTCCCATGTTTTCTGCGTCTTGTCGATCATCTGCTCCTACATCTATAAACATCTGATTCATATCTGCTGGTTTTTTACGCTGTGTTTCATTTAACAAATGGGGTGGTGTTGAACCAATCACTCCTATAACAGGACCTTTTTGTGTTATGATTTGTACTCGTTGAGCTAATAGTACTTGACTCCACCAACCACCTAGAGGTTGAAATCGAATCATACCGTTATCTGTTATTTTTGTAACCATAAAACCAACTTCATCTAAATGACCTGCCACCATTACTCTTGGGCCATTTTCATTCCCTCGAACAACACCAAAAATACTGCCCAATCGATCCTGAATGATCTCATTTGTATAATTTTCTATCTCTGATCTAACATAAGCTCGGATATCTTTTTCAAAACCTGGTGCAGCTGGCATTTCCGTTAATGTTTTAAATAGTTTTAATGTTTCCGCATTCATTTCTATCACTTCCATATATTTATATTCTTATATTACCAAAATTTTGTACAAATGAAAATAAAACTTTCGGAGATTACACCCATAAGATGCCTATTAGTATCGCAATCATACCACCAATGATAGAACTAATCATATTCACTCTATCATTATTCATCCATCTCCAACCTCGTTTCATACGGGCAGGGTGTAAACAGTGGTTAGAACTTTCAACTTCTTTTCCACATTGCTCACAATCGTACATCACTTGCCATTTTGCTCCAATAAACGAATCTGTCAAAGCTCCAATAAAACCACTGACTATACCTATAATCAAGTAAAAAAACAACATTCCCATATCATTTTCTGTGGATAAGATCCAAGCCGTAATACCGATAAACCCTCCGCCTAATATACTTGATACCAAACCTAAACTTGATACTCCGCCAGAAGATCCAGGAGTTACTGTTTGAAAAGAAAGAACAGAACGAGGTGGTTTTTTGCTTAAACTACCAATTTCGGTCGCCCAAGTATCCGCATTTACTGTAGCTAATATACCAATAAATGCCCACCAAATCATAGGTTGCTGCCAAATATAAAAGGTCACAGCTAATAATAGTGCTAATCCACCATTTGCCCACACCTGTCCTGCATCTCTATTTCCTGTTTTTTCATAACTATGTTCTATCATTTTTTTTCTGTTCTGTTTCCATTTTGTAAGAAGAGAGGAAGAAATAAAAAAGGCAATGAGTGTACCATACCAAGCTAAACTAACTAAGGCATACATTAATGTACCTATACAAATAGCCATTATAGCACCTGATAAAGACAATGATTTTTTCCAAAACGCTAATCCTGCAATCATGAAACTCCCTACAAAACCTATGACCCACTCTGTCATGAATGATACAGTTCTCCTAACCTACTCCATAATTAATAAATCTAAATGATATTAGATGAATAGGAATATAAATCATATTATACACAATATTGACCATTGTAAGAAGGCATGATTAGGGTAGGAGTTAGGCACTTTCAATTCACTCGAGAAAATGCCCTTTATTCAATTATTTATTGATGAATGTTTTGTTGTACAGGCTGGTAACTATGTAAATAAGTTTTGGCAGTATGATCTTCCATAGTAGGAACTTGATAGTACCCCTGTTGATTCATAAATAAAAACACTTCATATGCTTGATTAGCACAGTTTACTGCACCATGAATCAACATTTCCCTTACATTAGGATCAGCACATTCAAGAGAAGCAGCAATATGATTTTTTGCAGAGCCTTTGTGGAGGCATAACATCCCTGCAATAATTTGTTGATCATTAAGTTGCCCTTGTGTCTGTGGCACATGAGATTGAGGCTGATGTAAGCCATATCGAATTTGCTGCGGTTGGATGTTAGGTTGTGAATAAGGTTGCATTGATCTGTTTGCTGCATTATAGTCATGTGTATACGCAACTAATTGATCATAACCTTGAATAGCTGTCTGCATATGATTGTGAATCATCTGGCGTAAGTTATGATCTTGACATTGATTCGCATAAAGAGAAAAATGATTAATCATATTAATACTTCCATTTAATATTTCATGAACTTCCATTGTTTCATGAGCACCGAAAGGCATTTTGTCATCTCCCTTTGAATTATGTGATTTAAGTGATACAAATTTAATGTAACCATAATGAAAACAAGTATACATAATAAAAACCCACAAAAGTGAAGTGAAGCATATTCATTTTGAAAGAAGGAAACTATTTTGCCTCGTTGGAAAACTAATCTTATTGTGTTGTGGTTTGGTCAATTTATGGCAACATCAGGAATGAGTATGATCATACCGTTTTTACCTTTATATATACAGGAATTGGGAATTTCTGATCCAAATGAGGTCGCCATCTGGACAAGCATTATATTTGCAGGAAATTTTTTAACTTCATTTTTATTTCAGCCTTTATGGGGGAAATTAGGAGACAGATACGGTAGAAAAATCATGATCCTCCGATCAGGTTTCGGAATGTCGATTGTAGTTGCACTAATGGGATTTGCTACAAACACTTGGCAATTATTATTTTTACGTTTATTAAATGGAACCATCTCAGGATATATCCCAGCTTCCACCTCTTTGATATCCACAAATACACCACGTGAACATATTGGTTTTGCCATGGGAATGATGCAATCAGGTGCTGTAGCTGGTACGATACTTGGGCCTTTCATTGGTGGATTATTAGCAAATTTCGTTCCCTTTCAAACTATATTTTTTATAACAGGGGCTTTGCTTTTTATTGCTTCCTTATTAGCTCTCTTTTTAGTTAGAGAAAAATTTGATAAAAAAAAGGCTGCTATTAAAACGAATATTTCTGTATTGCAGGGTTTTCTGGACTTAAAAAAAATACCGCAAATCCCTGCATTATTTTCAGTTACTTTTATCATCCAATTTTCATTACTAAGCGTAATGCCTCTGATGGCTATATTTGTGCAGGATATGCATGGAAATACTGAGTGGTTAGCATTTTACGTAGGATTGGTTAGTTCCATAACAGGATTTTCAAATATGATTTCATCACCTGTATTAGGAAGACTAAGTGATCGTATTGGCTCAGAAAAAATACTATTCATTGCCCTTTTAGGCGCTGCATTAACTTCATTCCCACAAGCATTTGTAAACAACGTTTGGCAGCTTCTCGTACTCCGATTTTTTATGGGGATTTTTATAGGGGGATTGCTTCCATCTGTAAACTCCCTACTTAGAAAGTTTATACCTGAAGGAATGGAAAGTCGTGCTTATAGTTTTAATACAAGTGCATTAGCTCTAGGTAATATGTTAGGTCCGATTACTGGAGGATTTATTTCGGGTTTCATCACCATACCTGGATTATTCATCATGTCTGGTGTGTTGTTGACTTTAAATATGTTATGGGTTAGAAAAACATTAATACCTCAAAAAGTGAAAAACAGCTTTGAATAAAAAACACCTATGAGTTTTAACGAACTAAAAACTCACAGGTGTTTTTTTTGAAATATTTCTCTTGTATTTTGACATATTCATTATCGTGATTCGTAATTTCTCCGCCGTAATCCACAGTTACACCATATTGTCTAACGATGACTCTTAGCTTGTTTTCAATCGCCTGATCAAAGTCATTTTCTTTGGATAATACTTGCTCTTCTTTTAGTATCATTTCTACCCTCCTAATTTTTTTTGATTTTTTATTGACTCCCTTTTTTCATTCTATATAGTAAACCATCCTTCTTTAAAAATCTAATGCCATTATGATATGATAATTTTCTCTATCTAAGATGAGTTGAGGATGGATGACATTATTGGTATTGTAAGGCTTTGCAAATGAATTATAACCGGACTTGCATTATTACATTTTTATATAATATTCTATATGAGATATTTTTTTATTTTGAATAATGGGGGGAGATAGTTTTGGTACAACAACCAGCTGGTTTTTGGATTCGATTTGCAGCGAGTATTCTAGATTCGATCTTTATAGCAATCTTTTTCACATTCATCTTTGGGTATATCATTGGAATTGGAGATCTCAGTCAAATTCTTGATGTTTTATATTTGATTATTGTACCTGTTGTTTGGTATGGGTATACAATTGGAAAAAGAATTTGTGGCATTCGAATTGTAAAAATGAATGGTGAAAATGTTGGAATAGGTACAATGCTACTTCGTCAATTAGTTGGAGGTATAATTTACGCTATTACGTTGGGAATTGCAATTATTGTAAGCATTACCATGGTTGCTGTGAGAGAAGATAAACGTTCGGTACATGATTTCATTGCAGGAACTTACGTTACTTATGATGATCCATAAGAAAATGAAATTAGTTATTCAAAAACCATAAAAATTACACTAAAAAAACCTGATGGAAATCCATCAGGTTCATTTTTTGCTCAGTGACTCTTCTAACTATATAATTTTTTACCTTTATCTGAAAATTCCTGTGCTTTTTCCTTTAATCCTTCTGTAATGGCCTTTTCATCCGTTAGCCCTTTTTCCTTGGCATATTCACGAATATCCTGAGTAATTCTCATACTGCAAAACTTAGGACCACACATTGAGCAGAAATGAGCTGTTTTTGCTCCTTCTGCTGGAAGTGTTTCATCATGAAATGAAAGAGCTCTTTCTGGATCAAGAGATAGATTAAATTGATCACGCCAACGGAATTCAAAACGGGCTTTAGACAATGCATCATCTCTAATTTGTGCGCCAGGATGCCCTTTTGCAAGATCCGCAGCGTGTGCCGCTATTTTATACGTAATTACACCTTCACGAACGTCATCTTTATTCGGTAAACCTAAATGCTCTTTTGGTGTAACATAACACAACATCGCTGTACCATACCACCCTATCATGGCTGCTCCAATCGCTGAAGTAATATGATCATATCCTGGAGCAATATCCGTTGTTAATGGACCCAAAGTATAAAATGGTGCTTCATGACATATATCAAGCTGTTTATCCATATTTTCTTTTATTTTATGCATCGGCACGTGACCAGGTCCTTCAATCATTACCTGGACATCATGTTTCCATGCTATTTTAGTTAGTTCACCTAATGTTTCCAGCTCTGCAAATTGAGCTTCATCATTAGCGTCTGCGATGGAACCTGGTCTTAAACCATCTCCTAAGGAAATTGAAATATCATAGGTTCTAAGAATTTCACAGATTTCTTCAAAGTGAGTATAGAGAAAACTTTCTTCATGATGAGCTAAACACCATGCTGCCATAATAGAGCCACCACGAGATACGATACCTGTTACCCTTTTTGCAGTCATAGGTACATATCTTAATAAAACACCTGCATGTATTGTGAAATAGTCAACACCTTGTTCAGCTTGCTCAATTAAGGTATCTCTATATACTTCCCATGTTAAGTCTTGAGCTTCACCGTTTACTTTTTCCAATGCTTGATAAATTGGGACTGTACCGATTGGAACAGGAGAATTTCGAATAATCCATTCACGTGTTGTATGTATGTCTTTTCCTGTTGACAAGTCCATAATATTATCAGCACCCCAGCGAGTTGCCCAAGTCATTTTTTCTACTTCCTCTTCAATAGATGAAGTGACAGCTGAGTTTCCGATATTTGCATTAATTTTCACATGAAAATTACGTCCAATGATCATCGGTTCACTTTCTGGGTGATTAATATTTGATGGAATAATTGCTCGACCATTTGCCACTTCGTCACGGACAAATTCAGGAGAAACATTTTCACGGATTGCAATAAACTCCATTTCTGGTGTAACCAACCCTTTTTTTGCGTAATGCATTTGAGTCACATTCTGACCTGTTTTAGCACGTAAAGGTTTACGTTTCAACCCCGGAAACACATCCACGTTTTTAATAACTTCTTCATTTAGATAACCATTATCTTCAGGTTTAATATTTCTCCCATCATATTCTTCTACATCATTTCTTTCTTTAATCCAATTCCCTCGCAGTGATGACAGACCTTTACGAATATCCGTATCATAAGCTGAGTCGGTATACGGCCCACTTGTATCATAAACTCTCACTGGTTCATTTACTTCTTCACCATAATCTGATGTAGTTGAGCTCAATGCAATTTCTCGCATTGGCACTTTGATATCCTCTCTAGACCCAGTAACATATACTTTTTTGCTCCCTGGAAATGAGGAGACAGAAATTTGATTAGTTTGATTTGACATAAGAAACCTCCTAATAGAAATGTATAAAAAAATATTACCTTATGCATGGGTTCAGAAGGTGAACAATTCTAGTTGTAGAAATTGAAATAGGTTTTTAGAAATTTCGCCAATAGTAGGTTTCTGTCATTTTAGAAAAGTAGTGAAATTAAAAGATATCGTGGAATCATTCTTTTGTGGTCATTAAGAAAATATGAAGGTATATTTTCTTGAGTATACAATCTTGCATGATTTTATTCTTTGCAATCCAATAAAAAATGACTACTTAAGGATATAAGAAGTCATGACAGAACATTCAAGAATAGACATCTTTCCTACGCTGGCATTACCCAGATCAGGTTCAACAGTCGATAGCAGAATAGCCATCCTCTCAGCCTGGTCTTCCAAGCTCCCTGCATTTATTAACTTAGTATTAACTTACCATGAACTGAATCACATTACAATAACTTTCCAAAAAACTAACAATTTTCAAGAAAAGTCACAATGTACGTTAGATATATCGCTATTAGCCTATTAAGTAAACCTCTCTTACATTGGGATATAGGTATAAATCTATTTTTATATTAAAAATGGGTGTTTGTTATAAAAAAACAGACGTTTTCATCATTTCGAATCCAATATTACTAGAATAAAATATTATATCTTACAAGAAAGGAGTAAATAACATGAGTAAATGTTGTAAAAACTTTGATCCTAATTATTTATTGTGGAATGAAGTTCCCTATGCAGGCGAAGAATTCCCACCAACTAATCCAGAGGATCCTTTAGCTGGCTCATGGCCCATGTATTATTACGATCGATGTGGTAAGAAATTTAAGATTAAACAGACTGGAGAACACATTTATTTCACGGTCAAACATCCTAATTTTATAGATTGGGGAGGTGCACAATTAGATGCTGTATATGAAACTGCAAACAACTTAGATGAATTCAAAAAACAAGTTGCAACTTATTGGGGAACAGGTGTAGCAACTAAACAATGGTTACCTGTTTTAGATATATTAGTAGATACGTATGGAGTAACTGCTCCATATGCTGCACGATTAGAATCTGCTGTATTAAGTGCTGCAAACGATGCATTTATGATTACCTGGTATTACAAATTTATGTGGTTAGTGGCGAGACCTGATCAGTATGATCAAGAATTTGCTACCCTATTATGTACACCACGTCATCCAACCTATCCGTCTGGACATGCTGCTGTAGCAGGATGTGTTACTACAATTCTAAAATACTTTTTCCCAGGGGAAGCTGCTAGATTAGATGAATTAGGTGAAGAATGTTCTTTATCTCGTTTGTATGCACTCGTCCATTTCCCTGTCGATAATGACGAGGGTTTAAAATTAGGTAGACAAGTAGCGGAACATATCATTCCAATTTTAGCTAGTGAAACGGATTCAAGAGGTGAGCCAGTAGACATTCCTTATATAGAAAACAAACATGCAGATTTACCACCACCACCATATGAGCAGGTCATTCCTTTTGATTTTCCTGATAACTGTACATCGCTTACTCTTCCACCAGATGATTGATTGGAGTAAGTAATTATATGAAAAAAGAAAACTCGCCTTTTAGCGAGCCTCAAAGGAAAAGACAAAGGAAAGTTGTCAAAAATTTTAAAAAATAATATATAGAGATCATGGCGACGCTCATCCATGATCTTTTTTATTAGGCAGAATGATCATTTTGAAAATGTTTCAACGAAACCTATAAGGACAGGTCCCAACAGTACGATGAATAAAGTTGGAAACACAAAAAACACAAGAGGGATTAGCATTTTTATCGGAGCTTTCATTGCCTGTTCCTCCGCTCGTTGTTTTCTTTGTTGACGAACTTCCTGAGATAAAACCCTCATTACCTTTACCATACCAACCCCTAATTTTTCAGCTTGGAGAATGTTACTCACCATTGTTTTTACTTCTTTTAAAAGTAATCTTTCTTTAATACCTAATAAAGCATCACGTCTTAATTTTCCCAACCGAATTTCCTCTAAACAATGCTGGAATTCACTTGATAATACGCCTTTCTTTTTGGAAACCAACTTGTTTAATGCGGCATCAAATCCCAGCCCTGCCTCCAAACTTACCGTTAATAAATCTAAAACATCTGGAAGTTCTCGCAAAGCTTTATAGTTACGTTTTTTAATTTTACTTTTCAAATATAAATGAGGTATAATCAGACCGTTCACAAAGGCAGACAATATTACAACAAATATTAATATAGTTGAAAATTCCATGAAAACTGCATATATACCTGAAAAAGTTGGAAATAAAATAGCACATCCGATTTGAAATAAACGAAACTCAATTGGGGTCATTTGAAATGGTCTCCCAGCTTGCATTAATTTCATTTCAATCTTAGCTACTTTTTTCTCTTTCATTTTACTTTCGAATATTTTTTTCATTTTAAGCAATAAAATTTTTGACCATTTTTCTAAGAAAGATTGTTTTTTATTTTCCTTCTTAATCATCTCACTGTTATCAAGGAACTTATTTTTTTCACCTTTGATTAAAGAGATTCTTTTCGTGATTTTCTCTGTCCTCTCTCTACGTAATACAAAAACACTATAAATAACTAAGGTGATTGTTAAAAAAAATGTAACATAAAACATAATAATCACACCTCAATCGTAGTTAACTTTCTAATTAACATAAATCCAATCGTGCCAGAGATAACTCCTGAAATAATAAGCATAATACCAATTGGATGGCGGAAAAAATCAGCGAAATATTCAGGTTCTATCAAAAAAATAACAAAACCTACACCAATAGGTAAGCTCCCTATAATCATTCCAGATAATTTACCTTGTGCAGTTAAAGTTGAAATCTGACCTTGAATTTTTGTTCTATCCCGAATTGTTTGTTCAATTGTTTCCAAAATGACAGATAGGTTTCCTCCAATCTGTCTTTGAATTAAAATAGATTGGATCATCAAATCTAAATCTTCACTGGGCATTCTTTCTTTTAATTGATTTAGGGAGTCTTCCAATGAACTTCCGTATTGCATTTCTTTAACCACAAGTTCTATTTCTTCTTTCATAGGCGATTCAGATTCTTCAACTACTGATTGTAAAGACTGTATTAGACTAAAACCAGCTCGAAGTGAACTAATTATGGTCGTAATCATATCTGATAAACTATCGTTGAACATTTTTATTCGTTTTTTTTGTTTGAATATTATCCAAAACTTTGTACCAAAGTAAATGATGCAAAATCCAAATATGATCATGATCCATTTGTCGAAAATCAAGTATACAATCAGTCCAGAAAGAATAGAAAGTATAGTTCTGAACATGATAAACTCCTCAGCACTTAGAGAAATCCCAGCACTAATTAAACTTTGCTCCAGTTTTTTATTATTTTTTTTCTTTTTCATCCTTTCCTTTACAGATTGTTGGAATAATTTCATTTGAACTAAACCATGAAAAGAACGTTTACCCAGAGGCTTCTCATCATTTTCCTTCAAAAAAAACTTCAATCTCTTTTCCATTTTTTTATCTGATTTAAAGAACAACTGCAAAAAGCTAAAAAATAAAAAAATACATGTCATCATAAAAAAGACTACGATCAATAATTTCAATATAGGATCCCCCTTTTTTATGAATATTCATTTTCTATAAAAACAGTTGGTGGAATATAAATGCCGGAGGTTTCTAGTCTTTCATAAAATTTCGGGCGTATTCCTGTCGGTTTGAGCTCTCCTATAATTTTACCTTCTTCATTAATTCCATGTTGCTCGAATATAAATATATCCTGTAATACAATGACGTCCCCTTCCATACCTTGTACCTCAGTAATATGTGTAATTCTTCTAGTCCCATCCTTCATTCGTGATTGATGTATAATCACATCGATCGCTCCTGCAATTTGTTCTCTAATTGCTTTAACTGGTAAATCTATTCCAACCATTAATACCATCGTTTCCAAACGGGAGATCATGTCCCTAGGACTATTGGAGTGACCTGTTGCCAAAGAACCATCATGACCTGTATTCATAGCTTGCAGCATATCCAGTGCTTCTCCAGAACGTACCTCCCCTATAATAATTCTCTCTGGTCTCATTCTTAAAGCATTCTTCACAAGATCACGTATGCTGATTTCACCTTTTCCTTCTAAATTAGATGGTCTGGACTCAAGTGAAACAACATGCTCCTGCCAAAGTTGCAACTCTGCAGCATCTTCTATTGTTATGATTCTTTCATCACTAGGTATACAAGAAGATAAAACGTTTAAAGTGGTAGTTTTTCCTGAACCCGTACCCCCACTGACAAAAACGTTTAATTTAGCTTTGACACATGCATCAATAAAAACCGCCATATCTTCTGTAATCGTTCCAAACCTAATCAGATCTTCCATCTTAAAAGGATCCTTTGAGAATTTCCTGATCGTTAAAGTTGGTCCTTTCAATGCAAGTGGAGGTATTATCGCATTTACCCTTGAACCATCTGGTAACCTAGCATCCACCATTGGACTGCTTTCATCTATTCTTCTTCCAATTGGTGCTACGATTTTTTCAATGATGCTCATAATGTGTTCATCATCCCGAAATTGAACCTCTGTTTTAATGATTTTTCCGGCTTTTTCTACATATACTTGTTCTGGTCCATTGATCATTACCTCAGTAATCGTTGGGTCTAATAACAATGGATTTATGGGTCCATAACCAGTTAAATCATTGATAAGTTCATCCACTACTATTTTACGATTAATGACCCCTCTAAATTTTTCATTCTGTTTCATAATTTCAACAGCCATGCCATCAATTTGAGGAATGATTTTCTTCACGTCATCGTCTTTCACTCGATCCATGATTTGTTTATGTAATAATTTTTTCAAATCCTGGTGTAAGATGGTTTTAGGGTCTTTTTCCTTTTTTTTATCTGCATGATTGTCTGTTTTACGATAGGAAGATAAAATATCTATCTTGGCCGTTGTTATTGTTTCATTAGAATTAGATTGATCCATCTTAGATTTTTCATCTTTTTTTGCTTGAATTTTATTTAATAAGCTCATATCATTCGCTCCTGTCTAAAATATCGATCTGACAGCTTTTCCTTTTTGAAAAATTGACTGTAGAATTGAATTTGAGGTTGTTTTTGTTTCCGTTTTTGAGTCTTCCCTTTTTGATAACAATTGTTCTGCTATTTTAAAATAAGATTTTCCTAAATCACTTTTTCCATGGTTTGAAACAAAGGGAACTCCTACATTTAAAGATTGCAAAACGAGTTCCGGCTGATTAGGTATATGAAATATGTTATCTGTTTCAAGAATATCTGGAACGTCTGCTGCTTTGATCACATTATCAACAGATGATTTATTTACTATCACACGTACCTTCTCTTTTTGTCCTAATATGTCAAAAGTTTCTAACATCATTTTCGTATTTTTCATCACGATCATATCTAAGGTAGAAAGTAAAAAAATCTCATCTGACTTTTCAATAAAAAAAAGACTTAAATCTTGAAGTCCTGCTTCAGTATCAACAATTAAATAATCAAATTGATTAATAAGCAGTTTATGGACTTTTTCTAAAACAGTAGTTGTAATTAATTCTGCATATTCGGGTCGTTCGGGAGCGGCTAATATTTTCACACCACTACTGTGATTTACCAAAAAATTAGCTAATGCATATTCATCCATCTGATCTAACTCTTCAACGATATCCTTAATTGAAAAAGTAGGTCTTAAATCCAGGGATAAACAAAGGTCACCAAACTGGAAATTTCCATCAATGTTACAAACTCGCATATTACTTTTAGCAAGTGCAACGGCAAGATTTACGGACATCACTGTTCTACCTATCCCTCCATTTGCACTACAAATGGCAATCATTTCACCTTTTTTATTCTTGCTCGCCTTCGCTTCTCTCGCCTCTTTCAGTTGTTTTAGTTCATTCTTCATCTTTGATCACATCCTCATCATCAATTCGACTATGGAGGATGAGCTGAATCGCGCCAGTATTTGAAGCGTTAATAATTGTTACAGCATCATCTGCCGATAGTTCTAACGTACTTGAAGTATATTCTACATATTCCGTATCAGGGATAGATTCGATCATTCTTCTTCCTACCGTTAAAACACGAATCTCTTCTAATAAGATCTCGGATTCTATTTCTCCTGTATCTTTATTTTCATGCGTCCATATCACATCAACAATATCTTCTGGTTCAATTAAGTTGGATACCGATGTAACAAAATTGACACCAATAGATACTGCACGGAACCCTTCTGTAATTTTCCTTGATACAAACAACGATTCTTCTGCTCCACTTCCTATGCGATGTGGTAAAATAATCTCACCACTTGTGATGTTAGTAAGTGCTATTTTACCAATAACCTGCTCAGAATCTTTTATCGCTTGTGGATGTGCCCCACTCTCTGGCACTTTTACGAGCTCTATTAAATCATTTGTAATGACTTGATTTTCTAAAATCTCCTGTTTCGTAGAAACAACTTCTACTAGTTTTACATTCACTTCTGGACTTGTATTCATTTCATTTATATATTTGTAAAAAAGTAAAGTTGTTACCAAACCCATAACTACCGCTAATATTAATGTTATTTTTGACCTCATTGAATTCACCTTTTCGTTGAGTTAATCAGTTAACCTTATCGCATAAGCACCTTTGTTAGACACACCTTCACTTGTAGAACCCGTACCTGTACGTTTGATAAACATTCCAGTAATAGCAGTATCCCTATGACTCATTGGTTCTAACAGATAAAAATAAGCAAATCCTACAACCTCAACTTCCTTTAATTGATTAGAAGTTTGATTATATGGACGATATACGGGCACTAGTATGATTCTTGAACAGTCTCTAGGTATTTCATCCCCTGGTATGTATTGGCAATCATCGATTCGTTCATTAACAGCTGATCTTGTTTTCCCTGCAATATTCCCAGTTTGTGTGTCTAAAATATCTCCAATTTTAATCTCCTGATCGTAACCATTTCTTAAGTTGGTTTCATATGTTTTTGCCCCTGTACCTCCTAAAGCTAAAATACCAAAATTACCTGTATCTACTCCTGTTTGGTCAACTTTTAATTGATATTCTAGATCGTACTGTAAGGGGATAGACTCATCAATACCTAAAGGAGCAACTCCAATAGCACTTCCCATCGCTTTAATCTCCGCTTTGGCACGAACTGGAACATCAATATTTGTAAATCCTAAAATTTTTGAGAAAGAAAGTGATACATTTTCAGATAAAAAAACAGTTACATCCTGCTCCATATTAATTTCAGTAGTTTCTAAATTATTTTGTTGACCGTGTTCATTTAAAATTGTGTCTACCACTTCCATAACATTCGCTTCATTATTTGTTAATTCTTGTGCTCCAGATAATGCAGCGGCGTTGGCTACTTTTTGTAAGTCTGTTTTTATGACATAAACTTTCCCAAAATCCACAACTAAACCAACAAACGCTAATAAAACTACCAATGAAATTGATACTAATACAAGAGAACTTCCTTTTTCTTCATGTATGAAATGTTTAAGTTTTTTCATTATGAACACCTCACTCAACTCTAATCGTAGAGTTTGTAGATATTTGTATAGAATCTGGCATAAGCATCGCTATGAGTGGAGTAATAGAATCAAAGGAAGACGTAAGTGTAACCGTAACGTAATCACCAGACTCTCTGATATTATCATTTGGAGTTATGGATACTTGTAGATTTTCAGAATCTTCGATATTTATATAATCTTTTGCAAAATCAACAATTTCATCATCCGTTTTCCCTAATCCTCCTAACCTCACTGCTTCCTGTGTTGTTAGATGCTGATTCATGTAACTGAATCCCAACCTTCCAAAATCAATAATTCCACATATCATTAACAATAATATGGGTAACAGCAACGCAAATTCAGTTAGGGATTGACCTCTTTCATTCTTAAACATTTAATTAGATCCCTCCCCTAATCCAATTCCACACCACACCACCTGCGATCGCCAAGCCATAAGGTACTGTTCCAGAAATAGAATTTTTTTGTAAACTTAATGGGATGCGAATCCCATTTTTCCATCCATATAAAAAATAAAAAATGAACTTAAGTTTTTGTTTTGCTCCTTTTTTAAACAAGAGGACAATAAGAGATAATACTCCACCAATGATGCTCATATAAATAGCGGTAAAAAAAACAAAAGTAATGCCTTTAAAAGCTCCAACTAGTGCTAGTAATTTAACATCACCTGCTCCTATTCCACCCATAAAGTAAGGGATTAACAAGATTAATAAACCTACAAAACAGCTCAATATAGAATAGAAAAAGGGTTGAAAACCACCTGATATTAAATGGGAGAAAAAGGCTAATAAAATGCCTGGAAATATAACTACATTATAAATTTTCCGACTTTTTAAATCAGTGATGACACTAATGATTAAAATAACGATTAAACAAGCATTTAAATACATTTGTAACGCCTCTTTCGAAGTGAATATTTTCACTAATAAGCGTAAAATTTTTTTATTTTATAAAAATTTATTTATATAGTTTTTTTCTTAGTGTTAACAGGGAGAGGGGCAACAGTTTTCGTTGGCCCTCTAGCTAATTTATAGAAATGATGATTTGATTATCTACTTTGAAGATCAGCTAAAGCAGTTTCATACATTCCTACTATTTCATCTCTAAATAAACCAATGGTAGCAACTACAGCTACAGCAATAATACCTAACACTAAACCATACTCTGTCAATCCTTGTCCTTCTTCTTCTTTAACTAAACCTACTAATTTGTTTTTTAACATAATAAACACTCCTCTAATTTTTTTAAAAATATATTATTTTTACCTAGTTTGAAGGTCAGTTAATGCAGTTTCATACATTCCTACTATTTCATCTCTAAATAAACCAATAGTAGCAACTACAGCTACAGCAATAATACCTAACACCAAACCATACTCAGTTAAACCTTGTCCTTTTTCCTCTTTAACTAAACCTACTAATTTGTTTTTTAACATAATAAACACTCCTCTAATTTTTTTTAAAATAAATGGTATCCCCAGTATTTAATCTTGTCTTTTCAACAGTTCCTGGTGGAAGCTCAATGACAGATTTTACTTGTTTGAATTTTTTCCCCAATTTCCATGGAGGTAAATTTTGTTCAATCCCTACAACTTTAAAATCCATATTAAGATAAACAACATCGATTGGAAATTTCATAAAATATGTATGTATTTGGGAACAGGGCTTGATATGAAGAGCATCATCACGAAAAAAATGTTTTTTGAACATGAGTCCTTTGAGTCTTGAAAAAAAAGTATGTGCTGATCGAACTTGTTCCGCAATGACAACATCATTTCCTTGATTGATAACCCTCATTATTTAACACCTCCTATATGAAATTACCCTATGTATTACCGAAAGCAGGATAATGAATGAAATCCGCTATTTTCGGCAGCTGGCTAGCATAGTGTCTCCACTTTAGCCCCTATAGCTTTGCGCCACTGATTTTCACCAGATTTGCCCTTGTCTTTATTGTCTAGAAGATTTCACTGTCAATCGATGTTTTGTTCTTAATAATCATAGCCTGATCGAATTCATTTTGAATATCCACCAAATTTACCAAAATTTCCACGTAATTCCACTACTTTCGACATGGATCCCCCCTGCAAATCGACATAGTTCCTTCCTTAATTTGGAATAGTCCAATAGAATCAAAACTACTGATGAAATGAATCTATAGTTTCATATGCATCAGTCAAAAGAATTACAGGCATGATTATTAGTACCTACACATAAACTAGTGATAGGTTTGTGAACAAATTGTGAAGAAATTGTGAAAAAAGTCATTGACACTAGGTGTTAACTGTGAAAAAATTAAATAAATTTATAAAGGAGGAATTTATGCATGGAAAATCGTGAGCAATGGGGATCGCGCGTTGGGTTTATATTAGCGGCGATCGGTTCTGCCATTGGTTTAGGTAACATTTGGCGTTTCCCTTATGTGGCATATGAAAATGGAGGAGGAGCATTTCTTATTCCTTATTTATTTGCTCTCCTAACAGCAGGTATTCCTATACTAATACTAGAATTTGGTGTTGGTAGATCAAAACGTGGTTCAGCTCCATTATCATTCAGTAGACTTTCAAAACGTTTCGAGTGGTTAGGCTGGTTTCAAACCTTCTTATCCTTTGGTATTATTACTTTTTATTCCGTTATTATCGCATGGTCAATCAACTATATGATCTTCTCATTTAATTTGAAATGGGGCGATGACCCAGAAGCATTCTTTTATGGAGACAAATTTTTAAATTTAACTGAAATTAGTGGATTTAATTTGGGTGGTATTCAGTGGCATATTTTCATCCCATTGATTTTTGTGTGGATTGCACTCTTTTTTATCATTTCCAGAGGAATTAAAAAAGGGATAGAAAAATTAAGTCTTATTTTCATGCCAATCCTACTTGTATTAATGGTTATTATTGTACTTAGAGCTATCTTTTTACCTGGTGCTTTAGAAGGTCTGAATCATTTATTTACCCCTAATTTCGATTATATTGTACCTTGGGGAAGCAACCCAGATTGGGGACAGGTTTGGATAGCAGCTTATGGGCAAATTTTCTTTAGTTTATCTATAGCATTTGCAATTATGATTACATATTCTAGTTACTTACCAAAAGACAAAGACGTAAACAACAGTGCTTTCATTACAGCATTTTCTAACAGTGGATTTTCATTTTTAGCTGCGATTGGAGTTTTTGCAGCGATTGGTTTCATGGCAAATCAAGCTAATACAGAAGTAAGTGAAGTAGCAACTGCCGGACTCGGTTTAGCTTTTGTGGCATTTCCACAAATTATTTCTGAATTCCCTGCATTTAATGAATTTTTTGGTGTACTGTTTTTCTTAACATTGGTAGTGGCTGGATTTACATCCGCTATATCCATCATTGAAGTTGTAGTATCTTCAATCATGGATAAGCTAAAAGTTTCACGTACAAAAGCCACTGCATGGATTTGTTTAATCGGATTTTTTATCAGTTTGATATTTATTACAGGTACAGGATTATACTTCTTCGATACTTTGGATCATTTTATTAATAGCTTTGGAATTGTAATCTCTGGATTCGTAGAATTAATTTTATTGGGCTGGTTTATTAAATTAGCAACGATAAGAGAGGAAAACAACTTAGTTTCTGATTTTAAAATTGGTTACTGGTGGGATATCATGATCAAGGTAGTAACACCAATCATGTTATTGATCATGATCATCATCAACTTCAGAAGTGAATTTAGTGGGTTATATGGAGGTTATCCTTTAGCAACCATCTTAATTTTTGGTTGGGGTGCATTAGCCATAATGGTAGTTGTTGCTGCTATTATGACTGGAATGAAGTGGAAAGATAGTCAGGAGGGGATTCGCTAATGAGCACAGGAGCTATTACCATGATGATTTTCGGAGCTGTGTTGCTTTGGGGCGGAGCAGCCTTAACCATCTCCATTGCAATGAGAAAGCAAAAAAAATAATCTGAATACGTTAATTAAACCCTTTGATAAAAAAATATCAAAGGGTTTTTTATTTTATCTAAGCAATGTACATTTTCCATGCATGAAGGGTTGATAGATCGGTTAAAATAAATTAGTATTTAATAATTGATTTTAAAATGGTTTTGATATATATTAATATATGAACAGATGCTCATATATTAATATATAGTTTTGGGAGGAGAGTTACATATGCACACACATCATGATCACAGTCATAGTCAACATACATCTAATAATAAAAAAGGATTAACTATCGCTTTACTTATTACAAGTACAATTATGCTATTGGAGTTTTTTGGAGGATTAATAACAAATAGTCTCGCGTTACTATCAGATTCTGGCCATATGTTAAGTGATGCAGCATCACTCGCTCTGAGTCTCGCTGCAATGTGGATCGCAACCAAACCTGTTCGTTCAAGTAAAACTTATGGATTTCATCGATTTGAAATATTAGCTGCCTTGTTTAATGGAGTTACTTTGTTTATTATCGCTGGTTTTATTATTTCTGAAGCTTATACACGTTTTTGGGAACCTCCTACTGTATCAAGTGGATCCATGATGATCATTGCAACGATTGGATTGCTAGCAAATATAATGAGCGCTTGGATTCTAATGAGAAAAGGAGATGTAAAAGACAACATTAATGTTCGAAGCGCCTATTTGCACATTATTGGAGATGCATTAGGATCAGTTGGAGCCATACTTGCTGGATTTATTATGTTAGTTTTTGGGTGGTATGTTGCAGATCCCATTATTAGTGTCATTGTAGCTATTCTCATCTTAAAAAGTGCCTGGGGTATTATAAAACATGCTATTCATATTTTAATGGAAGGAACACCACTCAATATAGATTATGATAAAGTAAACAAGACTTTGATGGGAATAGGAGGAGTTAAAAACGTTCATGATTTGCATATTTGGACGATTACCTCTAATCTTCATTCATTAACTTGTCACGTTGTAATAGAAGATTCTAAAAATGAACAAGCGTTTTTACAGGAAGCCATATTGGTGCTTGAAGAAAAATTTAATATCCATCATGTTACAATTCAAGTGGAAAAATCAAATACACTCCATTCTGAATTAGAGGTTTAACCCGGACCGGAACAAAAAACACAAAAAAGTATAATTGGAATATAAATAATAGCCTCAGATGTTTTAACATCGTGAGGCTTTACAATTTAACTATTAAAATAGAACTAACTACTTTACATATTTTTTCGCTTTTTCAATCGCTTGATCTTCGTCCTTACCCGTAACATATCTTCCATTAATAAAAATAAATGCACTTCGAGTACATGGACCACAATATGATTTACAACCTACATTAATCGTCGCATCTGGTGCTATTTTTTTTAATTTAGGCATGATCGTCTTCATTTTCATATGTTTACATTTATCACAAACTTGAATCGTATTTGGCATTTTATGAGAAATCCTTTCAATAAGTTCAGCTTTTAACCTGTACTTATTGTAATGAAAGGTTCGTCAGAAATCAATAATTATGCTAAGATATCCTCAATTTCTTGTAAGTCTTCCGCGGATAAATCTACGCCAGAACCTTTTACATTTTCATTTACTTGGTCAGGTCTAGACGCACCAACGATACAACTTGAAATGTTGTCTAAACGTAAAATCCAAGCAAGAGCTAGTTGAGCGACACTAATTTCATTTCTTTCAGCAACTACCTTTAGTTTTTCGACCTTTTGTAGTTGTTCTTCTTTTAACACATGCTCCATCCACATATTAGACTTAGGATCTGTGGCTCTTGATCCTTCTGGCAATGGTGAGCCTGGTTTATATTTACCAGTTAAAGCACCTTGAGCTAGAGGAGAAAAGACTACTTGACCAATCCCTTCTTGTTCAGACAATGGAACGATTTCTTTCTCAATATCACGATGGAACATGTTATATAAAGGCTGATTAGATGCAATTTGATCTAAATTATATTTTTGAGATAAACGAACTGCATCATTTAATTGAACTGCACTCCACTCACTTACACCTGCATATAATATCTTTCCTTGTGAAACTAAATCATCTAATGCACGTAATGTTTCCTCGAGTGGTGTTTCTGGATCATAACGATGGCATTGATACATATCTATGTAATCTACACCTAATCTTTTTAAACTTGCATCACACTGTTCCATAATATGTTTACGAGATAATCCATTATCGTTTGGACCTTCTCCCATTGGGAAAAATACTTTGGTTGCTAAAACATAAGAATGCCGAGGATATTTACTCAATGCTCTTCCTACTACTTCTTCAGCTGCTCCATTATAATATGCGTTAGCAGTATCAAAAAAGTTAATTCCTAATTCATAGGCTCGATCTACAATCGCTTCTGCATTATTATCTCCCACAGAACCTCCATAGGTTAACCAACTACCTAAACCAATTTCACTAACTTTTATTCCAGCTTTTCCTAAACGACGATATTTCAAAGCATTCTCCTCCTAGTTAATTATTCAAATCATAGTTTAAATAATGAAACACAGTAAGTATTTTAAACCACTCATTGCTATTTTAGTCCTTATTCTTTAATATGGAAAGTAGTGAATTTATTTTTACATTATTACTTATTTTTTACTTACTATCTTTTTTATAGTAAGTATAATGAATCATTTGAGGGAGATAACTACAATGATTTCAAAAGAAAATACTAAAAAAACAAAACAAAATTACATTCCTAATGATCCTGTCCATATTGAATGTTCTATAGAAAAAACGATCGATGTAGTGGGAGGAAAATGGTCTTTTTTAGTTTTAAGAGAACTGTTTTGCGGAAAAAAAAGATTCGGTGAATTACAAAAAAGTATACAAGGAATAAGCCCAAAGTCTTTAACAAATACATTAAGGCATTTAGAACAACAAGGCGTATTAGAACGTCATGCTATTCCTACTGTACCCGTAACTGTAGAATATTCTCTCACTCCAAAAGGGGATGATTTACATCCAATTATTAAACAGATGAAGTTATGGGCAGCGAAATGGACTTAGGGATTTATCGAACAATTTATCAAACTACTTTTAATCCATCGATCATAATCCCAATCACTTCATTATAAATTCTAGGAAAATCAGTTATAGGGAGAGGATTAATTCCTCTTCCTGCTTCAACAGTAAAACCAGGTCTTCTAAAATCTTGAATAAACCAGTCCTTATACCCAGCATCACTTCCTGTTAGTTTAATAGGTTTATATCCACTTACTGATTGAAAATGGTTTGCAATTTCTTCAGAAACAGGTGGCTCTAAGTCACGATAGTTCCAATATATTTCCTCACCTTGTGTATGTAAAGCTATGACCATATCAAAATTATTATTATTTGTAAAATTAGCTATGGTTTTCGCTTCAGGTTCACTTAAAGGATATGGACCAACCCAATCTCTCGGACCTGGACCTGTTGCTGCACGCCTCTCTTTTTCCTCTTCCCAATTAGCTGGGAACTGATCATTTAAATCAACGCCTCGAATATTTGCCTTCCAACCACTAAAATTAAAAGATCCATTATTCCATTCTAGTAGCTGCTTATAATAAGGATGCTGCTCTGTTATACCTTCTTGTACAAGCTCCACCCCATCAGGATTAACCATAGGTACAACCCATAAAGAGGTATTGTTAAACCACTTTTTCATATCTGAACCTCTTAAATTTCCATCAGTGCTGTAAGCTTTTGCATAATCTTCGATGAATTTCATTAACAAAACCGTTGTAATCCATTCATTTGCATGAAAAGAGCCATTATAATGTACTTTTTTTGGTCCTTCACCAATTTTAATTGCCCAAATATCTTTGCCCATGGCACTTTTTCCAAGACTAACAACTTCTAAAAATGGATATTTCTTTTTTAAAGCATCGATATCTTCTACCATTTCTTGAAATCCATACTCTGATGTTGTATCCACAATACTATTACCGGAACTATTTGGTAAAACAATCCTTTGACCAATGTATAAACGTTGTGGATCAACATTGGGATTTGCAGAGATAAGATCGTTTATTTGAATATTAAATTTCTGAGATATTCCATAAAATGTGTCTCCTGCCTGAATCACATAATAATGAATTGAGGCATTTGGTATTTGTAATACTTGACCAGGAATAATATAATCCATATTTGTTAACTGTGAATTTGCATTTATAATAGAACTAACACTAACTCCAAAACGTTTTGCTATTCTAGATAAGGTATCTCCTGATTGAACGACATACGTTCTCATGCGTGAACCCTCCTTAAAGATATCTCCTCTAAATGATTATGTATTTATAACTTGTCACATGAAATAATAGAGCCCAAAAGCAGATAAAATAAACTTCTAAATAGAAAAAACCATCCTCAATGATCAGAAGATCAACTTGGACAGTTTCTCATATTGTATTCTATAAGTTCAACTAATATTTCCATTTAAATTTATCGTACTAAAGAAGTATGTTTCACTTCTACTTGTTCATCTAACCATTGTTGTGCAATTTTTTGAAAAAGACCCTTGTCCCCACTACAGTAAAACTCATGTTGTGGTGATGAATGGGTTGTTGAATTTAATTGACCTCTATCAAATAAAATCGCACTCACTTCTCTAGCTGTTTCTTCCGCAGAATTAATCAATTTCACTTCTGAACCCATGACTTCAGATATCAGCTCGGTTAAAAAAGGATAGTGAGTGCAACCTAGTATTAAGCAATCCAATAATTCATTCATTAGAGGTTCAAGTGATCGTTTTACGATATCCAATGATTCCTGATGCATAAACAATCCTTTTTCAACTAGTGGCACAAACGCTGGACAGGCTTGACTTATTACATTGATCTCTGGGGAAATCATATGAATAGCTTCTTGATAAGCTCCGCTCCTAATAGTACCGTCTGTCCCAATCACCCCAATTGAACCTGATTTTGTATTTTTAATGGAAGTTCTCACGCCAGGATGAATGACTCCTACTACGGGTATAGGTAATATCGTTTTTATATCTTCCAACGCAACTGCTGTTGCTGTGTTACACGCTATGACAATCATCTTTGGATTAAATTTAATTAAATAACTCACTATTTGAAGTGCATATGAACGTACTTCTTCAGCTGATCTTGGACCATAAGGTGCTCTGGCAGTATCCCCGAAATATATGATTTTTTCCTTAGGGAGTTGACGTTTAATTTCTTTGACAACTGTAAGCCCACCAACACCTGAGTCAAATATGCCAATCGCTTGCTGCACATGAACCGCTTCCTTCACAATAATAAAATGTTGTTATACAATGATTAAGATATGTTTATATGTAAGAAAGCGTACCTAGACTCTTTTTTTCTATTTACGCCTTTACATTAGATGTGTTTTTCCAAATAAATAATAAAATTATAGATATAAGAGTAAATGCAGTAAATGAAAGAAACGGAATGGTTATAAAGTTCAACCAGTTAATATAACTTGCGTTACATGGAATAATACCACAACTGCTGCCTGTTTCTTGAAATAATGATGTTTTTTGAATGATATAATGATAACCGGATATTATCATACCTAGTAGGGTCATAGGTAGAGTGTATATTACAATCTTATGATCTTTTTTTATCGCTGCTATTCCTAATAAAATCACTAGTGGATACATCAAAATACGCTGATACCAACAATATGTACATGGAATGTACTCTCTAATTTCAGAAAAATATAAACTGCCTAATGTTGCGATGAGGGAAATAGCCCAGCTAACATATAATCCATCTGAAAGCATAAATCTTTTCAACTTCATTAAATCACCTTTTCATTCAAATAACTATTATTTTACCATATATTTAATAAAAAAATGAAATGAAACATATTTAATCATATTTTCGAAAGTGAGTGATCTAATTTTTATGAAAAAACTATCATTAATGTATGAGTTTTCTCTGCTCATACTAGCCATTACTTCAGTATCTTTAGCCTTTGATGATACAAATAATTTAACATTAACACTTGTCGATTGGATTATATGGGGCATATTTGCTATTGATGTATCTGTTCGATTTATTACAGCGGAGAAGAAGTGGGAATATGTTAAAAAAAATCCTTTTGATATTATCGCTGCTATTCCATTTGATGCCATTTTCCAACTTGCTAGAATTGTCCGCCTATTTCGTGTTATAAGAGCCATTGCCATTATATCTAGATTATTTAAACCTTCTATTATAGATATTATGCAAATCAATGGGTTAAATAAAGTCATTGCGGCAGTATTTGCTTTAATTTTCATAGCATCTGTTCCAATTTATTTAGTAGAACCTTCCGTTGAAAGTTATGATGATGCAATTTGGTATAGTATCGTCACTGCAACCACTGTAGGATATGGTGACTTCTCACCAGAAACACCATGGGGGAGAATGATAGCTGTTGTCCTTATGGTATTCGGAATAGGATTAATAGGTATGGTTACAGGATCTGTCGCAACCTATTTCATGGAAGGTCAAAAACAAGAAAATCCTAAAGTAGATTATTTGAAAAAAGAACTGGATCGTGTGGATGAATTAACCAATGAAGAAATTGATACGATGATTGATATGCTTCATAAATTGAAGAGTAAAGAATCGATCTAAGAAGATAATATGATTTCTTAAAATGTAAAAACAAACCCCAAAAAGTTAGGTTGAACCCTTTAAACTTTTTGGGGTATTTTATTAATTCATTTATTTGTAGCATGCTGTTTATTCTGTAATTTTCTATTCGGTTGTCCTTTGCCATAGTGTTTTTTATTTTTTTCATTTTTTTCTTGAGTCTCATTAATTTCATTCACAAATTGACTTAAATCATCCATTTCATCACCCCCAATTATAAAAAGGTCCCAATGAAGGGACCTCTTTTGACGGTGTTAGTTAAGCACTCATTCTAAATATAACGAGAAGAAACTTTTGTCTTATTATTGTGAAACAACAACTCAACTTTTTACTTGTGTTTAAGGTTTTTAAGCTCAATCACAAGGATTGGCTTCTTACATCGAATCAGAAAGAATCACTTTGGCTGATTCGTTGAATTGGTTGTCCAACGGAACCACACCTCTCTTTCACCGTCAAGAGTAGTATGGACTGATTTATCTTTTCTATGCAGGAAATTATTAACGACTGTAATTTAATCTAAAGTTTAATAAAAGAAAAAACCTACAGTTTCTCTGTCTGTAGGTCGAAAAATTTTATATATTAAAAAGGGGTTAAGTCCATTATAAAAGTTCAATATTAATATCAGATGAATGTAATGTTAAGATTTGATTACAAACCATACTAAGATTCAAAATTGTATTTATAATTTTCATACTAATGAAATTAAAATATTAATGAATTAGATTGGAAATAGATCCCTCTCAAATCTGGAACGGCAATGGAAGATTATTATAAAGTTGTATTTGAAGATGACAGTATTAAAGTAGTTAAGATTGGTGGATTTTTGTAATTTTAATCAGAAATATCTAGGAAAACAAATTTCGTAAGTACTCTCCCTTGTCTATTCAACATCATTAGTTGAGAATTTTACTTTAAATAGCAGTCATATATTCACTGTTATTTTCAAGACTACTAGTTGCGGGATACCAATAAATACTTTCTTGATCATTTCTTTACCTGTTTTGATTTCGAGTTCTGGTATTGTTGGCATTCTACGTTTTGATGCGTGAAGTTATACAGGAAATGAAGTATAGAAGAAAATGGGAAACCCCACAAACATGAGTTTGCAGGGTCGTTCAGGGAATTACAACGTAGTGCCTAATTTCAACATCATCTCATGGTCTACGTGAATTTACTTCAATCTCAGGTGCAACTAAAGTATCTATTAAGTCGGATCGCTTCCTGTTCCAACTATTACCTCAGGAGCTACTAAAGTGTCTAATAATTCTATTATTGAAATATCGTCTTCTGTTTCAACTATTACCTCAGGAGCTACTAAATTATCAATAGACTGTAAAACGTGGTAGCGATATTTATCCCAGAATTCATCATAGTTAAATGGCTCATCTTCTCCAGATACTTCAATATCAGGAGTGATTAAATTTTCGATAAATTCAATATTCGCTAAATCAATTTCTGACTGAGTATCATTTGCATACACTGGAAAAGCTAACATAAAACATAAAACGACTGCAACTAAAGATATAAGGATTTTTTTCAATATTTTCATCACCCTTCAATTTTTTATACTTTCCCTATAAAACTTTTAAACCTCATAAATTCCAGCTAAAGGAAAATACTTTTAATTAATTATACACTAATTATTTTGTTAATTTTAATAACCTACAGAACTATTTTTTGTATATTCACGATAAAATACCCACGATATCATCAAACTTGATCCATTCATATTCATCCTCATGCTCTAATCTAATTTGCCTTAACTGAGTAAATTTAGATAACCATCTAAAAGTCTTATGTCTTCTGTACATTTCATTTAAGAATAATTATTAGATGATTTTAAATTAACTTTCAAGGTAAAAATGAGCCTGTTTTTCAGTTGTCTAAAACTTCAGAACAGTCATTTTTAATAAATTGCATTCAATGATCGAACGAATAAATTCGCATCGCTATCTAATAATTTGGCCTTCAATTGATAACAATTGACTCCCAAATCTGGTTCTTCATCACAAAATGCAAAATTAGGCTGAAGTTTTTCTTTAAATTCATTTTCTAATGCAAGACCAAAAACACCAATATCCGTATTAATATCTGTACTAATCTTAGTATTAAACTCTTTACTTGATGTAACTACAGTTCCAATTTGTTTATTATTTCTATAAAGTCTATATTCTACAGAAGCAACAAGGGTCACATCTACCTCAAACAAATTAGGAGTAGGAGCACCCCTACCATCCGATCCAGCGGCTAAAAGTTCTTCGACTACAACCCAATCAAGTTTAACCCTTTGCAATCACTTTACACCTTGAATGTTCCAAAACAACTTTGGTAATTGTCTTTTTAGCTTTGCCTTCATAGACTTCAATATCATAAGCACGGATCACAGCATCGAGGATGGTATGAGCTGCATCTTTCCAAAGCGCAATGATCTCTTCAGATGGGATTTTTTTAAAAGAAAGCAAACCCTGCTCATTATAGTAAACATGAGCCAACCTCATCCTTTGTTGATTGCTTCTTTTCCAACATTCTGCAGAAGACGTAAAAAAGACTTATTGAAAGTTTCATTCAACAAGTCCCCGTATGGCTTAATGGTTTTGAAAGCTCAGAAATTCTTGGATTAGAGAGCAAACACATCCCGTCATGACCTTCCTAGTGTTACCTTTCATGGGTTAGCATTTTTATTAGTATGTATATTTGTAATTTGTTGTAAACACTCACTTTCCTTATTAACAAAGTCAAGCTTAGAGTATCGAGTTGCTGCTTCCAAGTAACAAACTACCCCTTCTTCTTCTCTTTCTGTTAGGAAAAAATATTCCCCTTTTAGTTTGTAGTAAAGGGCTAATTCAGCCTTTTTAAATGGAGTGACACATGGAACAGTTAAAAGTTTGTCTTCTAATTCAAGAAGTTCTTTGATTTCCGAAAAATTATGCGTTTGCAAGTATATTGTAATTAATTCATTTACTGCATGTAACAAGGCGTTATTTCCACAACTCAGTATATTCTCTTTTAAGAGTGAAATAGCCAACTGATAATATGATAATCTCCATTGGCTGAATATAACATCGCTTCTAATACATTTACATTGTCCTTCACTTCTGGGAGCGAGAATTCTTTGTATTGATCCAAATATATTCTTGCTTGTTCATAATTACTTAAATAGTAGTGACTATTGCATATAGCTTGAATAGTGTTCGCCTTTATTCTAGTATCAAAGATAGAAGCATCCAGTGCCTCTTCACCCATCTCTACACTCTCTTTAAATAAACACAAGTTGTAAGCATGGACCGATAATTTATAGTACATTACACCCTTCTCTTCACTCGTAAGGAATTCTGCAAATTTCATTATACTTTTTCCCGAAGAGTAAGTCGAGCGAAGTTTAGAAAAATCATCCCGTTCAATTAGATAAGCCTGCAATAAACATTTAATTAGACATTCCTTATAGAGAGGTGATGGGACTTACGGAAAGTATTTTTTTATTTATCCAAAAAGAATCAGTTTAATTACGAGAAAATCATCTTCTTTGTTCTATATTAGTAATTTCAAGTGGATATGGTAATATTTGATGACTTACTGAAATATTTAAATAGGATTATAATAACATTGACGCGCGTTAATGAAAGTTTTTTACAACTAATTGTCCTATTTTATGAAAATATTTAAGGAGGGTATATTGTGAGTAATTTCAAGAAAATATTACTAGCATTAACGTTAGTATTGGGAACTGTATCTATAACAACTATAATAAGTCAACCAGAACTAATAGATGCTAAGTCAGAAAATAACATATATCATTTCAATTCCAAATTAAATGAAAATATTATGAAAAAACTTCCTAATTATGCGGTAAACTCTGCTATGGAAAAGTTTAATACTGATAAATTAAATAAAGATAACACTATGATTCAAATGACATTAAAACTAACAGATGGCAATAATGAAGAGTATAAAGGAAAAGCAAATGGGGCATTTAAGATTGATGAAAGAGCTTACGGTTTTGAATTTTCTGGTCCAGTAAAAGGAGTTACAAACCCCGAGACAAAACAAACTTATTACTATGGGCATTTAACAGGAGAGGTAAAAGGTGTAAATGTTAACAAAAATCAGTCAACATATGAAGCTATAGATGGTCAGAACGGTGGATTTATTATTGTCTTTAATGCAGAAAATCCTGAAACTGAATTTTATATAGCCTCAACTGTAGGATTTGAAGAGAATGGTGGAACAACAATTTATGGTGACTTTAATGTTCATATGAAATGGGAAGAAGCAGTAGAAGCTTCGGGAGGTGTAATAAATTGGAACTAAAAAAAATATTATTAGTTTTAGTGATTGCATTTATGACATTTAGCATGAATTTCCCAACCGAAGCAATTGCTTCACCATCAGGGACGTATTGGTATAAGGGTGCTGCAAATAATAAGGATTATTCTACTGATGGTAGTAATTTTAATCCATCAAGCCATGAAACATCTACTATGACATTAAATGCATGGATGAGTAGCACAACTGCTGAGGCTCGTGTTAATGTAAGAGGTTTTGCTCGTTATGAAAGTATTCAACGCATAACTGGCCAAAGTCAAGTGAAAGTTGATTATATTAAAGCAGGTTTAGCTGATGCAGATCCAAGAAGTGCAATGTGGATAGATGGACGTTCTCCAAGTGAAAGTAGTAGCAATTGTATTCCTGAAGCTATTTATGATTTAGCAGCATTTACTTATTTAGCTGATGTAGTTAAAGTAATAACAAATGGGGTATGTAGTTCAACAGAATATTTTTCAGCTGGTGAACCTTCTGGATATGATAATAAAGGAATAAAATTTTATGATACTTTCGGATTACCTTTATCTGTTGGCGCAGACAATAGTTATGACGCATGGCACGTTGAAACTTATGCTAACGAACGTGCAGAGAGCGGTTATACTACAGGAGTTAATGCATGGTTTAAATTTTCTATTGGTGAGAGGGATAACTACAACTACACATTTAGACCTTATGTAGGTATAGGTTATACAGTTAAACAAGATTTTATGTTTTCTTATCCAGTGTATTCAGGTTACGCACAAGGCTACTATAGAATTAATACTAACTAACATACTATAATAAGAAGACCATGCTTCTTGGTTTGTTAACAAAAATAATAAGGGGATTATAGTATGTATAAAATTTTCTTTTATCTAGTTCTGCTATTAGCCTTACCTTTTGTATTAGCTGCAGGAATTATTCCTTTTATGATTAGTTTATTTTTTGTTCTTATTGCCATAATAATAGTTAAATTTATATTCAGAGAATAATGAATTGACAATTAATGTAGAGATATAATAAAAGATAAATAAAAAAATGGGCTATTAAAAAGTAGATTTTCCTACTGAAGATAGTCCTTCATTTTTTTCATTATATTTATATAAATGAAGTAATATCACGAAACACCTACAATGTCATCAAACTTGATCCATTCATATTCATCCTCATTTTGTAGTTTTATTTGACTTAATTGAGTGTCAAATTTAGAGATAATTCCAGTTTTTAACTCATTCTGACCAAAAGCTCTGAACAACTCAATTGTAACTTCTAATTTACTTAACATGGAATCTGATAATTGCTGAGATATAATATTTACCTCTTCTTCCGCAAGTTCAGGTTTATTTTTTCTGTCTCTCTCATATTGATAATCATTTATGCGTTCTTTATGTTCAGGTAGTATCATTCTGCTTGCTTCCCACATCATATTTGAACCAGGTGTTAGTTTATTCTCTTTCATTTTATTCACCTCTTATAGAACATCTGTTCTTATTATATAAGAGGTACGAGAGAATATGCAAGAGCACAATTATATTGTATAGTACACGCGTCCAATCATCGCAATACCAAATTGAATACACTATTAAAAACCGAAAGGACGTGTTAATATGGGCGTATTCGATAAACCCAAATGTGACTGTTGTGTTTGTCCGATGCAGTGTGCTTTAGAGCAGTTGGTCGAATCGCAAACACAAATAAATGTCATAGTCACTACACGTGGTGCTATAACTATCTTCCTCGGGACTTTTACGTTAACAGAAGTTAAAGATTTTATTGCAACGACGAGTCTGGAAATAGACATCGCAATCTGTCAAATCATTACAGTCGGTTTTCAAACTCTTCCAACTGATTTTAAGTTAAAGCCCGTTCGAAAGGACGTCGTTGGAGAATGCGCATGTTGTGAGGATCCAATGACGAATTTATTAAAATCTAAGATTGGACAGCAAATATCTATACCTTCCGGTGGAGGACCTAGCGGCATTATATCAGCAGGTGTAAAGGATGTTGGAGAAGGCATTGTTTTATTGGAAAATATAAATATGGGCGGCGGCATGCCAATAACACCTTTTGGTATAACTTCTACATGCTTGTTAGACGCCATAGGACCTCCTAGTTAGTTTACCATTCAACTGCACACACCAACTACCTAATACAAGCCAGTGTGGATTCTCCCCACCAGCTACCTAAAGCCAGTGGGAATTGGATTACTTCTGTACTATATTCTTTGCACCACTCCATAATCCACTAGCAGCAAGTCCCATAACAATACCAACTAATATAGCTTGCTTTGGATCACCAGGTGCGACATAAAAAATACCACTTGCTACCCCTAAAGCTAGAGATAAAACTGGTTGATACTTAGCACTTAACCCTATTTGTTTTGCTAACTGAACTAAAGCGACTATAATCGGTACGATTGCAATATCATAAACTTGAAAATCCATATTAACTTTACCCTTTCAATCTAGTTAATATAACCGCTAACTGCTCACGTGTGACTGGCTCTGTTGGTCTGAATGTATCATCTTCAAAACCTATCATTAATCCTTGTTCAGCTATATTTTCTATAGCCGTAACAGCCCAATAGTTATTAGGTACGTCTTTGAATTTTGTTTTTCCTTGATTACTCATTTCTACATCACTCCTAAACTTATTCATATCTATTACAGGACAAGACTTCCAACTATATCCTGGATACTCAGAATGTCCTTTAATCTGTGTAACATTTGGAAGTTGCCTTTTTAAATAATCTACTAACCATAATGATGATTGATATTGATTTTTAGTAGGTAATTGTTTTCTAAAGTCACCAACCATGCATATTCCTAAAGCATGTTTGTTAGAATTCCCAACATGATAGGAAAGTACATCGTGGTCCCAACACCAATAGATTCTACCGTCATGATCAATGACGTAAGTGTAGGCAATCCCTGGCCAATTGTTATTACCTACATGATACCTTGCAAAAGCTTCAGCACTTCCAGTGAGGGTTAGCGAATGATGAATCCCGATGGATCGAATATCTTCTAATCTACGTTTTTTATATTTCTTTATCTTATGTTCTGGTAGTTTTCCTCTTAGATCAGTTATTAGGATCTATCACGTTTTCACTTCCTTTCTAAATTCACTGAAATAAATAGAAGATCACCGCACCAATCGTGGCAGTGATCACATATTTAAAAAGCTCCATCCACCCTTGACGTTCTTTAAGATTGTTTGCGGTGGAGTTTGATAAAGCATTGAATAATTTTGTTTCTAAACTATCTAACTTTTGCAGGATCTGATTTACATAAGCTTTTGTTCCTTCTTGATGTGCGTATAAGTGCCTTATATCTTCCTCATGTCTTTCATCATTAATTTCCAATTTGTCGAGACGACGTTTAATTTCTACTTGCTCAGTATCCAAACGATTGACTTGTCTCTTAATCTCTTCCAATCTTCCTACCCCCTAAAAAAGGTATAAATAAGTAACCAACTCGTTCCTTTCCATTTTTCATCACATATATAAGTAACCATACAAAAAGGACTGCAAAGGGTCCTTGTGTTAAAAAATATTGAATGATATTTAATTCCAATCTATCCACCCTCCTTAACATTAAAGAACCCTGCAGTTAAAATAAGCAGGGATTTTTTACTATATAACTTTATCTATTCATAGTTGATAAAATACTTTTGATTGTAATACTGATGGGAACTATTCAATATTTATATAAAAATTAAAGTACTAAAAAAATAACTATTTGTCACAGTTGGTAGACTATGCTAGCCGTTAACTACGTAAACGTAAAATAGCTACCTATCAGAACATGGCTTCTGGTTGTATAAAGTTAGATCTGGGCTCTGCTACCCTTCCGAATAAGCCATAAGAACCCGTTCTTGAACCAACTATAATGATAACTAAAAGAATGAATAGTATTGATCCAGACAGCCTATTGAACATTTATAAATCTACTAACACTTTTAGTAAATTCAACAACAGCGAAGAAGAATTAGACAAACTAAAAAATATACGAGAATCAAGAGGTATTTCAATAACACAAATGGCTGAGAAACTTGAAATGACCGAGGAAGATTATAAAAAATTTGAACAATTTGGCGGTATACAGTCTGATAAAGAAGCGATAAAGAAAGTAAATGTTTTATACAAAAATACAATTAAAGAACTAGATATATACAAAGTAGCTGAAAGTCTCGCTGAGTATAATTCTCAAAATGAATTGTATATCGAAAATGATGATATGTCTGGAGGATAGAATTATGAAAGTGACACCGCTATAATTTCTATGCAAAATGAAATTACAGAAAATGACATTGCTTTAGTTTCTATAAATAACGAACAAGTAGTATTAAGACGTGTTAAGCAAATAGGTGAAACTTACATGCTTATACCTTCAAATTCTCAGATACAACCTGAACTTGTACCATGTGAAGATGTAAAAATTATTGGGAAAGTTGTTGAAGTTAAATTTAAACTATAAAAAAATATTGAGGAGGTTTATATAATGGCATCTATTGAAAAACGAGGAAAAAATTCATTTCGTCTTGTAGTTGAAGCTGGATATGGTGCTAACAATAAGCGCATTAAAAAAAGCAAGACAATCCGTATAGAAGATGAATCGCTACTAAGAACAACTAAGAAAATTAGAGACTATCTAAATGAAGAATTAGTTAAATTCAAAATTGAAGTTGAAGCTGGTGAATATATAGCACCAGAAAAAATGCTGTTTGAATCTTTTGTAAGAGAATGGAAAGAAAAATATGCTACTAAGCATTTAGAACCGACAACAATAAATACTTATGAGAGGCATTTAAAAAACCACATTATACCTGAATTTGGACACATGAAATTAAATCAAATAAAGCCAATGCACATTCTTACTTTTCTAGATAAACTTGCTCAACCTGGAATGCGTAAAGATAACAAAAAGGTTGGACTTTCTGGAACAAGTAGGAGATATATACACATCGAATAATAAAAGATATTTTAGAACGGGCTGTTGAGTGGAAAATAATTGAATATAATCCTGTTTCGGAAGTAAAACATCCAAAAATAGATACTAAAGAAAAAGATGTTTTCTTCGAGGATGAGCTAGTCTTAATGTTTGAAAAACTTGAACAAGAACCTTTAAAATGGAAAGTGTTTGTAGAACTAGCAACAACGACCGGCATGAGAAGAGGTGAGATACTGGCTCTAGATATTAATAAACACATACACATAGATAAAGATGAAAAGTCAGCTCACATCGAAGTGAATGAATCATTGACATACGTTGATGGAAAACCACTTTTTAAGAGTCCTAAAACAAAGAAATCACAAAGAAAAATAGCTTTGACTCCAGAATTAATTCCTCTTATTAAAAAATTATCAACCGAGGTAAAAAAACTAAAATTTAAACTAGGTAACAAATGGATAGGAGGAAACAGAATGCTTCTATTTTGTAGAGACAACGGGTTCCCGATGTATCATACTTCACCTACTCAATGGTTCAATAGATTCTTAAAACGTCATGGTTTGAATAATAAAAGAATATCTATACATAGTTTACGCCATTCTTCTGCAACTTATTTATTAGCTAGGGGAAAATCTTTAAAAGAAATTCAAGAACGATTAGGGCACGCCGATATTCGCACTAGAGCAAACCTTTATACCCATTTCGTGGAAGAACTTGATAAAGAAGCTGCTCAAGCTTTTAGTAAACTAAAAAGAATACAAAAATAATTCGTCCCCAATCCATATGAACAAGTAAATATAATACTTTAAAAATGAAAAAATACATTAAAAAAACCCTTTAAAATCAAAGGATTCCGCGATTCATATATGGTGGAGCCAAGGGGGATCGAACCCCTGACCTCTACGCTGCCAGCGTAGCGCTCTCCCAGCTGAGCTATGGCCCCGTAATTCAACTCCACTAATTATAGCTTTATGATCTAGTTTCTGCAAGTAAAACTGTAGTTAAATTACTATCAATTGAAGGTGACAAAAAAATGAACAACTAGCAAAATAATCGTGTTTTCCACTTATTCATTTTTATCGATATGTAAAGGGCTTTTATGTAGGAGATGATTTAATTCCTTCATAAACATATTGATATCTTTAAATTGTCTATATACTGATGCAAAACGAACATAAGCAACTTCATCCACTGGATGTAATTGTTCCATGACTGATTCTCCAATTTCTATACTTTTTACCTCTGTATGAGCTGTATTCCTCAACTCCTGCTCTACCTCAGATACAATCTTTTCTAAACGCTCGACGGAAACAGGTCTTTTTTCACATGCTCGTATAAGACCTCTTAGTATCTTATCCCTCATAAACTCTTCCCTGCTACCATCTTTTTTAATGACAATTAAAGGAGTTTCTTCAACCATTTCAAACGTAGTAAACCTTTTATGGCATTTCTCACATTCTCTACGACGTCTAATTGATTTGTTTTCATTCGCTGGTCTTGAATCCAATACTTTTGCCCCATCATTATCACAATATGGACATCTCATAAACTTTTCCCCTATCTAATTTTATTTTTGTATTCTACAAATTTAATCGTGAAAAGCCCATTATAGCGCCAATCATTTAATTATGTTAGACAATAAAAATGTTTCTCCTTATAATTGGTATACGTTTCCTGTTATGAATAT
This sequence comes from Chengkuizengella sediminis, assembly GCF_010078385.1. Classification (NCBI taxonomy): domain Bacteria; kingdom Bacillati; phylum Bacillota; class Bacilli; order Caryophanales; family Paenibacillaceae; genus Chengkuizengella; species Chengkuizengella sediminis. Next base: position 52,075 of record NZ_SIJC01000009.1, on the reverse strand, counting down.
AAGATAATCGTCACATAATAGAACTACCAACGACAAGGAGGTGATATGATCATGGCACAGGGACAAAGCCGTTCAAATAACGCACTTGTTGTACCTCAAGCAAATGCAGCTTTAGATCAACTGAAGTATGAAGTTGCTCAAGAATTAGGAATTGCGATTCCTCAGGATGGTTACTATGGTAACATGGCTACTCGTGATACTGGTTCTATTGGTGGTAACATAACTCGTCGTTTAGTCCAAATTGCTGAACAGCAATTAGCAGGACAAGGAAACTATCAATAATTAAATCTTAATATGAATAAGGTGTCAAACTGTTACTGAAACAGTTTGGCACTTTTACTTTTCTTGTATATCTTCAAAATTCAATGAAGAACCATAAATTTTTTTATACTTTTCATAATAATATAATGTTCTTGTAACATAATGTCTTGTTTCACCAAAAGGTATTTGTTCAATATTATTTAAGCTACCGTCCCATCTTTGTTCATTTAACCATTTTTTCACATTCCCTGGTCCAGCATTATATGCAGCACATAATAAAGAAATTTGATCTTTAATAGGTTTATCAATTAAATAAGGTTTGAATTCAACATATAAAGCATTTAAATACCATACGCCCATTTGAATATTAACACGAACATCCAACATCTTGTCCTTACTAAGATTTGGTGAACGTGCCATTTGAATAATCCATTCTGCTGTTTCAGGCATAATTTGCATGACACCCATTGCATTTTTTGTGGAGACTAAATCTGATTTATAATTACTCTCTACTCGTATAATGGCTGCCACAAATAATGGATCAATATTATACTCCTTTGATACATCCTGTATCTCTTCTTTATATTTTATAGGATAAATTAATTTACCTAACCAGTTTGTATTATAAAATAAAATGCCAATACATAATAAAAATAAAATGAGAAAATAACGCTTTTTTCGAATGATAATCATTTCATAAATATATCCTCCATAAATTTTTCCACTTCAATTTCTGTATGCTGCATACTTTTACTATTATCAATAATAAAATCAGCAAGCTTTTTTTTAGATTCAATAGGCATTTGAGCTTCCATTCTTTTTTTTGCTTCCTCTAAACTAAGCTGATTCCGCTTCATTAATCGCTCCAATTGAATGGACTCTGGTACATACACTAATACAACTGAAGAAAAAAGCTCCTGAAGATTCGATTCAAATAATAACGGTATATCTACAACAACTAAACGCTCTGGATCTTCCAATTCAAACTGAGCCATTCTCTCTTTCATTAGTGAACGAATTTGAGGATGTAACAAGCCTTCAAGATCTTTACGAGCGGAAGCATCATTAAAAATGATTTCACCTAATTTAGCACGATTTAAAGATCCATCTTCTAACAAAATATCTTGTCCAAAATGTTGCGCAACTTCTTGCAAAACAGGGTGACCAGGGAGAACGACTTCCCTGGCAATCACGTCCGCATCTATTAATCTGGCTCCACGTTGCACAAGCATATTTGATACTGTACTTTTTCCTGTAGCTATGCCACCTGTTAATCCTACATTCATGGTTTATTCACCTTTTATAATAATTTAATATATGCTCCAAATTAGGACCAGCACTTCCTGTAATAGTTTTGTGTTCAGGGCCCCGCAAAAGTAATAGGATCAATCTACAAAGCTTCACATCACTTTTGTGGGTACCTAAAGTAGTTTTATTAGTCCCATTACTATTAGTATAATACCAGGCAGCACAGTAAGTCTACGAATCCATCTCGTTTCAGAAAAAAAATATCCAGTACGTAATCCTAATAAAATAAAACATCCAGATGAAAATGCTATCACTATAGATGTTAACAATGGGGAAAAACCAATCAGTGCAGCTCCGATTCCCGCTCCAAAAGCATCTAAAGATAAAGCAATACCTAAAAATGATGCTTCACTTGCTGAAATAACTCCTGAACGATCTACATCCGCTTTTACAGGTTTTTTTAAAATATCAATAACTAACCCAATTCTCTTTAATTCAATGTGAACGATTGTTTTTTTCTCATCGGAAACAACGGCGATAGGCTCCCTTTCATTATCATTCTTTCGCTGGATTTTCATTTGGATAATGGCCCAAATCCCTATGGATACAAGGATAAGGGAACCAATTATTTTTGCAAGAAAAGGAGGCAAAAACTTTAACAACAAAACACCCATTTGCATTGAAATAAAAATAATGGCACCAGAGCATATCGCTATAATAATAATGGAGATCAACGGAATTTTTATTTTTCTTAAACCATACATTATGCCTACTCCAAAACCATCTAAGCTAACTGCTAATGCAAGAATAAACATGGATATAGCAGTAATCATGTAATCATCCCCTCCTCTCACATCATATGGAGAGGAGAAAAAATAGGTGCATGACTAGTTTACAAGCTGACAATTTGGACAAAAGTGTGTGCCTCTGCCTCCAACAACAATTCTTTCTACTAAAGTCCCACAGTTGTAACAGGGCTCTGATTTACGACCATAAATTTTTAATTGTTGTTGAAACATACCCATCTCACCCTGTCCATTAACATAAGATTTGATTGATGAACCACCAGCTTCAACCGCATTTTGTAAGGTAGTAATAATAGCATCATACAGCTTTTTAAGTACTATATCTTTCAACTGATCTACTGTTTGTTCTGGATGAATTCCTGCTAAAAACAGTGCTTCATCTACATAAATATTCCCTAAACCTACTACAACCTCTTGATTTAACAATAATGGTTTAATTTTTGTTTTCCTATATTTAAGTTTCTCTTTAAAAATCTCAAAAGTAAAATTAGATTCAAGCGGTTCTAGCCCAAGCTTGTATAATGGAGGTTTTAAAAACTCTTCCCCTGGTTCAAATAAATGCATCGTACCAAATTGGCGAACATCTTTATAACGTAACTCAGTATCATCTGTAAAATGAAAAGTCACATGGGTATGTTTTTCCACTGGATCACCCTTTTGAAATAATCCATATCGACCTTCCATTCTTAAATGTGATAACAGAACAAGATCATCTAGAATGAAACGCAGAAATTTACCCCTTCGTTCCACTTTCTTAAAGGTTTGATTTTCAAGTAAAGCACAAAACTGTACCACATCATCAGGTCTTTGGATAATTCTTGGCAATTGAACTGTTACATGATCGATTGTTTTATTTAAAATTAATTGACTTAATGTTCTTCTGACTGTTTCTACTTCTGGTAATTCTGGCATCAATGTTTCACCTCCATCGCTAGGTTACATGATTCTGGTCTTTGTCTCTATTTTGCTTCAAACCAATTTTTACCATAGCTCACATCTACTTTAAGAGGTACTTTTAAAGAAATAACTGACTCCATGATTTCTGGAACAAGCTTATTCATCATTTCCAATTCAGCTTCCGGCACTTCAAAAACTAATTCATCATGAACCTGAAGTAACATTTTACTTTTTAAATTCTCTGAATGAATACGTTCTTCAATTCGAATCATAGCAAGTTTTATAATATCTGCATTACTTCCTTGAATAGGGGTATTTAATGCTGTTCTTTCCGCAAATGATCTTAAATTAAAGTTCCTAGAATTGATTTCTGGTAAGTAACGCCTTCGTTGTAGCAAAGTAGTCACATATCCGTCCTGTTTTGCTTGTTGTTTAATACTATCCATAAATTGCTTTACACCTTTAAATACTGCTAAATATTGCTCTATAAATTGTGCCGCTTCTTTACGGGTAATATTAAGATTTTGTGATAATCCATAATCACTAATCCCATAAACAATTCCAAAGTTAACTGCTTTGGCCTGCCTTCTTTTTTCAGCGTCAACCTCTTCTTCTGAAACTCCAAAGACATCCATTGCTGTTTTTGTGTGAATATCCATATTATTTTGAAAAGCTTCAATTAGTCTTTCATCTTCCGAAATATGCGCCAAGATACGTAGTTCAATTTGTGAATAATCCGCAGCCAACATATATGAATTCTCTTGAGAGGGGACAAATACTTTTCTAATTTTACGTCCTTCTTCTAAACGAATTGGAATGTTTTGCAAATTTGGAAATTGACTGCTTAATCTTCCTGTTGCAGCAATCGTTTGTCTAAAATAGGTATGAACCTTTTGTGTTTCTTGACGAACTTCCTTCAGCAACCCTTCAATATAAGTAGATTGAAGTTTGGCTAGTTGACGATATTCTAATATTTTTGACACAACCTCATGTTCGCTCGCAAGCTTATCAAGTACTTCAGCATCCGTAGAATAACCTGTTTTTGTTTTTTTGATAACTGGAAGTTGGAGTTTATCAAATAATACTTCTCCTAATTGCTTTGGCGAATTAATGTTAAATTCAATTCCAGCCATATCATAAATTTGTTTTATAATTTTATCCAGTTTAATTTGGATTTCCTCACCATGTATTTTTAAACCATTGCTGTCAATTTTCACACCTTGAATTTCCATATGTGCTAATACTTCTGCAACTGGTAGTTCCATTTTGTAAAATAATTCAACCAAATCATTTTCTTCTAGGTTCGCTTTCATTAATGGTGTGAGTTTATGTATAAGAGTAACTTTACGACATAAAAATTCACTTAGACTTGTTACCTCTGGGACTCGGAACTTCACTCCTTTTCCATAAAAGCTCTCGTCATTTTTTATTGCAGATAGTCCATATTTTTGTGATAATCCACTAATCGTGTGGTTTTTAGTTTCTGTTGGATCTAACAAATATGCAGTTAAATAAATATCAAAGGAAACTCCTTTTAGCTCTATATCCTGCCAAAACAATGCGACTTTTGTTTTATGATAATCATATACCCACTTCTCATGTTTTTCGTCAGCTAACCATTCTCTTAATCTAGTTCCCTCTTTAGTTTTTAAAAGCTCAAATGGTACATAATAGGACTCTTCATCTGTATATAAAGACAATCCTAAAACTTCTGCTTGATGTGGGTTTTCACCGATGATTTCAAAATGTATGGATTTAAATGTTGATAGCTTGTCTACTAAAGATGATAAATTTTGTTGATCAACGAGTTGAAAATTTATTTCTTCTTGTTCCTCTTCAACATTTAATCCGTCTGATCCATCCATCTTTTCCAAAAGAGACTTAAACTCTAACTTTTGAAACATTGAGGTTACAGCCTCTTGATCAAAACCATCAAATTTTAGTTGCTCTATCGTTTTTTCTAATGGTACTTTTCTAAATATCGTAGCCAATTCTTTGCTCATTTTTGCCTGATCTGCATTCATTTGAATTTTTTCCTTCATTTTCCCTTTTAATTCATCTGAATGTGCTAGTACTTCCTCTACACTGCCATATTGATGAAGCAGCTTTAATGCCGTTTTCTCACCTACACCAGGAACACCTGGAATATTATCTGAAGAATCACCCATTAACCCCTTCATATCAATAATTTGTAGGGGTGTTAGATTATATTTTTCTCTTATTTTCTCAGGATCAAAACGATCCACTTCACTGATTCCTTTCCTAGTTAGTGCAATGGTTACGTTATTTGAAGCGAGCTGAAGTAAATCCTTGTCTCCTGTAACAACAAGGACTTGATTGTTGTTTTCATCCGCTAATTTCGTTATAGTACCAATAATATCATCTGCTTCATAACCTTCGAGTTCAAATTGATCGATTTTAAAAGCTTGAAGTAATTCCTTCATGAGTGGGAACTGCTCGGAAAGCTCTGGAGGTGTCTTAGCTCTACCACCTTTATAATCTTTGTATTCTTTATGTCTAAATGTTACTTTCCCAGCATCAAAAGCAACAAGAAAATGTGTCGGTTTTTCTTCCTCTATTAAACGAAGCAACATCGTTGTCACGCCATAAACTGCATTTGTGTGCATCCCTTTTGAGTTGTTCAATAAAGGTAATGCATAAAAAGCGCGATTTGCGATACTGTTTCCATCAATTAAAATTAACTTATCCATCACGAGCTCTCCTCATTTTTATTACTATCATAGCATAATGTAAAATAAACGGGTAATTAGGGGCGATAAAAATGAATAGATCCTTCTCACCTAAAAATAAGAAAGTAATCTTTTTTGATTTGAATAATACTCTCATTGATCACCACAGGTCTTTTAAGGTTAGTTTTTTAGAAGCTCTAGATGAGTTTACCTCTCGATGGGATCCACAATCAAATAATTGGGAACCAAATAAGGTGTATACAAACTACATGAAAGAACTCAAGATTGCAAAACAAGATAAGAGAAAATACTATTTACCCAGGAACAAGTTGCAGCATCATTGCCTTCAGCAAGCATTAAAACCTTATCCTTTAGATGTTAATTTAAGTTTTTCGGAACATTTTTTTAACACGATACAGGAAAGTAGACCTCAGCACGTTCAATTATTTCCGGATGTATTACAACCCTTAGCAACTTTATCTAATAAATATAAATTAGCCATTATTAGCAATGGGAGAAAAAATGACTATGATCATCTCAATATTAAAGAATTTATTCCTGAAGACCGAGTATTTACCTCTAAAATGTTTGGTCATCATAAACCACACCCAACTATTTTTAAAAATGCACTTAAAAAAATGGATTTTAGTCCTGAACAAAGTGTGATGGTGGGGAACTCTTGGAAAAACGATGTGTGCGGTGCTATAGATATAGGAATGGATGCCATATGGATTGTAAGAAAACCAAGAAAAGGGAGTCGCAGAAGAGCTGACAAAAATGGTGTGACTTATATTCAAAGTTTAAAGCAACTGGTTTCCGTATTTGAAGTATAAGAATACCCAAAAAAGTGAACTTACTCCAAAAAAGCTTAATCCGATTACTTTTTCGGGACCCACAAAACAAAAAAACTTCCACAAAAAGTGATGAATTAACAATGATGAACTATGAACTAACATGTTCACAAAACAAAAAGCATAAAGCAAGTCGTATCATACTTTGCTTCATGCTTTTCTTTCATTTTTAATTTAATTCAAATCTGGTCTTGTTCCTTTTACTAAGTACACGACACTTTCACCAATATTTGTGGCGTGATCTGCCATGCGTTCCAAATATCTGCTTACGAAACATAAATTCAGCACTTGATTTACGTTTTTAGGGTCATCTGCCATGATTACAAATAGTTCTCGTAATATTTCACTATGCAATTGATCAACCTCATCATCCATTTTCGCCATTTTGTAAGACAAGTCAACATTTTCTTCTATATAAGCAGTAATACTATCTTTTGTCATTAGTTGAACTACTTCTGCCATTCTAGGAATATCAACGAGTGGTTTGATAAATTGCTGTTTACCATTTCTAACTGTAATTTTTGCAATATCAACTGCTAGATCAGCCATTCTCTCTAAATCCGCAGCCATTTTAAACGCAGTTAGTATTCTTCTTAAATCTGTTGCGACTGGCTGTTGTGTAGCAATTAAACGTGATCCGATATCGTCTACTTTTTCTTCCATTTTATTCACTTCTTTATCAGAATCAATGACTTTTTTAGCTAATTCTAGATCGCATTCTTTTAGGGAATTTACGGAATCCAATATGGCTTTTTTTACTAAATCCCCCATCTCAATTAATACTTGTCTCAATTGTTGTAACTCAGCATCAAATTGCTGTCGGTTTGCTAACATTAATATCCCTCCCACTTCATATTTTGATTTCCTGAGCCTATTATTCTTATTGTTTATCCAAATCTCCCTGTGATATAATCCTCTGTCTTCTTCTCGGAAGGATTTGAGAACAGCAAAGATGTATTCGAAAACTCAATGACTTCACCATTTAAGAAAAACGCTGTTTGATCTGATACCCTTGCCGCTTGCTGCATATTATGTGTGACGATGATGATTGTGTAGTCTCCTTTAAGCTCTTGAATTAGTTCTTCTATTTTTAATGTTGAGATTGGATCTAAAGCCGAAGTTGGTTCATCCATTAATAAGATTCGAGGATTGATCGCTAATGCACGTGCAATGCACAAACGTTGCTGTTGTCCTCCTGATAATCCGTAAGCAGATTTTTTCAAATCATCTTTTACCTCATCCCAAAGTGCAGCTCCACGTAAACTATTTTCCACTATCTCATCTAACTCTTTTTTATTACGTATTCCATGAATCTTAGGTCCATAAGCAACATTTTCAAAGATAGACTTTGGAAAAGGATTAGGTTGTTGGAACACCATTCCTATTTCTTTTCTCAACAATTCAACATTCACTGTCGGATTATAAATATTACTTCCATTGATGGAAACAGCTCCAGAAATCTTTACTGAATCAATCATATCATTCATACGGTTCAACGTTCGAAGCAGTGTAGATTTACCGCAGCCTGAAGGACCGATAAACGCAGTGATGGACTTTTCATTTATATTCATAGACACATTTTTTAATGCGTGAAATTCTCCATAGTATAAGTCAAGACCTTTTATTTCTACGATTGACATGAACAGTTCCCCCTAATTCTTCTTTTGATACTTATTTCTTAAAAAGATTGCTATTGCGTTCATAGTTAGTAACATGAATAGCAACACAATAATACCTGCCGCTGCAACATGATGAAATTCTTCTTGAGGTAAATTAGCCCAAGTATATATTTGTATGGGCATGACCGTAAACTTGTCAAACACACCACTAGGTAATGTGGTTATATACGCAACTGCTCCCACAACGATAAGGGGTGCCGTTTCACCTACAGCTCTTGAAAATGATAAAATGGAACCTGTTAAAATCCCAGGTAAAGCTGAAGGTAATACCACTCGAATGATCGTTTGCCACCGATTTGCACCTAATGCAAAAGAAGCATTTCTTTGCGTCACTGGAACGGCTTTAATGGCTTCCTGTGATGCAACGATGATGATAGGTAGAATAAGCAACGTCATGGTCAATGAACCTGCAAGTACACTTTTCCCAAATCCAAAAACTCGAACAAAAATGGTTAAACCTAATAATCCATATACAATAGATGGAACTCCTGCCAAATTTGCAATATTTGTTTGAATGAAACGGTTAAACCAATTTTTTTTAGCATATTCCTCTAAATAAATGGCAGTTGAAACACCAATAATAAAACTTAAGGGTGCTGTGATACTCATCATCCAAAGTGTACCAGCAATCGCTGCTTTAATACCGGATCTCTCTGCCTTTCTAGATGCATTATTCGTAAGGAAATCCCAATCTAACCATCCAAGTCCATCAGATAAAATTTGTATTAATAACATTCCAAGTGCAACAATACCAAACAATGTAGAGGATAAAAATAAAACATGAAAAATTGTATTTTTTCTTTTCCGTCTTTTCATTTGTCTCTCAGCATCTAATTGCTTCATTCGTATTCCTCCCTAAACTTTCTAGAGATATACCCTGCAAGGATATTCATAAGCAATGTAATGACAAACAAAGTAATACCAACGGCATATATCGTTCTATATTCAACACTTCCATATGCAGTATCACCTTGGCTTGTTGTTACGATATACGCTGTCATGGTTTGAATACTTTTTAGAAAATCAAAATCCATATTCGGTAAAGCACCAGCGGCTAAAGTAACAATCATCGTTTCACCAATTGCTCTAGAAAGTCCCAATACGAAGGAAGCAACTATACCTGAAAATGCAGCAGGAACTACAACTTTTAATGCTACTTCTAGTTTTGTTGAACCCATTGCGTATGCTGCATAACGTAATGAATTGGGAACTGCATTCATCGCATCTTCGCTTAAAGAAGAAATCATCGGAATAATCATAATACCAACTACAATACCTGCACTAAGTGCATTAAATAAATCCGTCTGAGGTATGACTAATTTAATAATTGGTGTTATAAATGTTAAAGCAAAAAATCCATAAACAATGGTCGGAATTCCTGCTAAAATTTCTAAAATAGGTTTTAAAAAATTTCGGACTTTCTTAGGTGCGTATTCACTCAAGTATATTGCACTTCCAAATCCAATAGGTAAAGCTACTATACTAGCAACTAACGTAATCATAAATGTACCCATAATTAATGGTAAAACACCAAATCTAGGATCTGCAAATAATGGAGTCCATTCGGTACCAAATAAAAATTCAGTGATAGAAACTGCCTGAAAAAATCCTGCTGATTCAGTAATTAGTATGACGATGATTCCAATGGTGGTTAAAACAGAAATACCTGCAATGATAGCTAAAATAATGGGCATCAGACGATCCAATGAATTGAAGCCTTTTTTCCGTTGCATAAAGCTGTTGTGTGTTTTGTCTTGTTTTGATTGCTTCATTGTTGCCATATGCGTTACTTCCCCCTAAATCAAATTTCTTTAAAAAAATATTCATAACCGTGACGTATCCCAATTTTTATTTAAGATACGCCACGGTTTCACAGAAATACAATGATATGATAGATAAATCTTATAAAATATTAATTCAATATATTAAGGAAGAAGATTTAAATTTTCTTCGTACATTTCAGCAGGTAATGCTACATATCCTACTTCTTCAGCTAATGCTTGACCTTCTTCACTCATGTAGAATTTAATGAATTCTTGAATTTCAGGTTGCTCTAAAACACTTTTTACAGGATAGATGTAAATTGGACGAGATAATGGTTTATAAGTTCCGTCTTTGATTGTATCTACAGATGGAGCAACTGCTGCTGCACTTTCATCAACTTTAATAGAAACCGCAGTTAATTTATTTTGATTCTCTATATAGTATGAAAAACCAAAATACCCCATCGCATATTTATCACCAGATACACCCGTTACTAATACGTTATCATCTTCAGATGGTGTATAATTTTTATTAGATTCATTTTTTGTTCCATTAATTGCTCCTGTAAAGTATTCAAATGTTCCTGAAGCAGGACCTGGACCATAAAGTTTAATTGGTTCATTTGGCCACTCAGGGTTTACATCACTCCACTTCGTTACTGTACTATCAACTTCCCAAATTTGTTTTAATTCATCTACTGTCATTTCTGTAGCCCAATCATTTTCCGGGTTAATAACAACTGTGATTCCATCAAATGCAACAGGCATCTCAACAGCTTCTTGTCCAGCTTCTTTAAGAGCATCAACTTCTTTATCCTTAATTTGGCGAGAAGCATCAGTAATTTGAATTTCTCCAGCGATTAAAGCTTTAAAACCATTTGAACTTCCAGATAAGTTAACTGTAACATTTACATCATCGTGTATTGCCATAAACTCTTCAGCTACAGCTTGTGAAATTGGAAATACTGTTGATGATCCATCAAGATTGATTTCTCCAGATAATGCCTTTGTAGTTTCTTCTTGTTCATTAGCTCCTTCAGTAGCTGATGTTTCTGATGTTTCCTCTGATTCAGAACCACATGCTGCTAATGAAAATAACAATACAAATGCTGCTAAAATAATTGACCCCTTGCGTAACATAGAATTAACCAAATCTGACCACTCCTTAAATTTTAAATCGTACTATTATAATTTTGTCTCTCACAATGGATATATTACAAAGAGAATGTTTTCGCTATTTTATTGTTTTGTAAAAGGAATGTAAATTTTAAGATTTTCCTGTAACATCTGTACTTATTTTTGACAAATTTCGTTCATACGTTGATCACAATTATGTGATTTATTTCACATATTATGTCGTACAATATATTTAACCTTCAATATTCATCACATTTATCAATGTTCTGATTGAACATAAAATCTGATGTTATAAAATAAAACTTTCTTGAATAGGGTGAGAACAAATGCACAACAACAAAACAAAAGTAAATAAATCTTATAAACAAGAAAAAAATTTAATTATTCTATGTGTAGTAGTAGCCATTATTATGTCACTATCCATAATTAGACGTTTCTTCTAAGCTTATTCTGCTCATTAATAAAGGAATAGAATAAAATTTAGATTCATCACAAAAGATATACATCGTACTTGTAAGGGAGTGGTTTTATTGTTTTCAACATACGATCCAGTCATTTTTAGTAGACTATTAACTTCTTTAACTTTAGCATTCCATATTATATTTGCCACCATCGGTGTTGGGGTCCCTGTCATGATTGCATTAGCTGAGTGGATAGGGATTAAACGAAATGATTCACATTATTTATTACTTGCTCGTCGATGGGCTAGAGGTTTCACAATTACAGTTGCAGTAGGAGTTGTAACAGGGACTGCTATAGGTTTGCAGCTAAGTTTATTGTGGCCAAAGTTCATGCAAGTAGCTGGGCAATCTATTGCACTACCTTTATTTATGGAAACTTTCGCATTCTTCTTTGAAGCTATCTTTTTAGGTATCTATTTATATACTTGGGATCGTTTCAAAAATAGAATGACACACTTTTATTTACTAATTCCAGTTGTCATCGGTTCATCTGCTTCAGCCTTTTTCATTACAATTGTGAATGCGTTTATGAATGCTCCACAAGGGTTTGATGTTGATGTTTTAACTGGAAAAATTATAAATGTACAACCACTTGTAGCTATGTTTAATCCAGCTACACCTACAAAAGTAGCACACGTTCTTATATCTGCTTATTTAACATCTGCTTTTGTTTTGGCTGGCGTTGCAGCAATATCCATACTGCGAGGAAGAAAACATGTTTATTATAAAAAAGCACTCAAATTAACGATGGTATCTGCTCTTATCTTTTCCATTGGAACAGCGATTATTGGAGATTTATCTGGTAAATATTTAGCTGAATATCAACCTGAAAAATTAGCCGCAGCGGAGTGGCATTTTGAAACAACAGATCAAGCCCCACTCGTTATTGGAGGAATCCTTACAGAGAATAATGAAGTTAAATATGGACTTAAAATACCACTTGCGTTAAGTATATTGGCTCATGGTTCTCCAGATGCTGAAGTTACAGGAATCAATGATCTTCCAAAGGATGAAATTCCTCCTTTATGGATACATTATATGTTTGATTTAATGGCCATCATAGGAGTTACTCTGATGCTCATTGCTTTAACTTACGTAGTTGGACAAAGATTTGGAAGATGGAATGTTCACAACAAGGGTTTATTAAAACTGATTGTTTTGGGTGGACCACTTGCTATGTTGGCCATTGAGTTTGGTTGGATCTTCGCTGAAGTAGGAAGACAACCATGGATTTTGAGAGGTTATATGAAAACAACAGATGCTGCTACAACTTCGGGACATGTAGATATAATGCTTATAGTCTTCGCTTTGTTATATATTGTATTAGGATTTACATGTGTCAAAGTCATTCGAAAAATGTTTAAAAATTATCCTGCTGAAGAAGAAATCGCTTCGAAGGGAGGAGAAGTTAAATGAGTTATGAACTATTAGGAATTATTGTGCTTTGGATTTTCCTTTACGGTTATTTAATTGTCGCTTCTGTTGATTTTGGAGCTGGTTTTTTCAGTTACTACAGTGAAATCACCGGCAATAAACAGTTAATTCAGCCCATGATTGAAAGATACCTTTCTCCTGTATGGGAAGTTACAAATGTATTTCTAATCTTTTTCATGGTGGGATTAATCGGATTCTTTCCAGATACAGCTTACTATTATGGGACATCTTTGCTTATACCAGGAAGTATTGCTGTCATATTATTAGCTATTCGTGGTTCGTATTATGCGTTTAGTACGTATGGTGCAAAAAATAACCGATTTTATTTGTTTTTATATGGGGCGAGTGGTTGGTTGATCCCTGCTGCATTATCTACAGTATTAATTATTTCTGAGGGCGGATTTATTAAGGTCATCAATGGAGATGTACAATTTCAATATATGGAGCTTTTCACAAGCTCTTATGCTTGGACAGTCGTTGGATTAGCTTTAATTAGTGTTTTATACATTTCCTCTATGTTTTTGTCTTATTACGCTTATAAGGCAAAAGACCATAAAGCATTTGAAATTGTTCGTAAGTACGCTCTTGCATGGAGTCTTCCAACTATTGTTGCTAGTTTTCTTGTCTTTTTCTCCATAAGGAATCACAATGTTGAACACTTTGAAAAAATGGTGGATTTATCTTGGATGTTTGTTATTTCCTTCATTTGTTTCATAGTTGCCGTATATTTCGTTTGGAAAAGAAAAAAATTAGGCTGGGCTTTTGTTTTTGTGATGTTCCAATTTGCTTTTGCATTTTTTGGGTATGGAGCTTCCCATCTTCCTTATATTCTATATCCCTATATTAATATTCATGAGCATTTCACGAATCAAACAATGGCTATTGCGCTCGTAACTGTATTTATTCTAGGTTTGTTGTTGCTAGTACCTTCATTATATTTGTTAATGCGTTTATTCTTATTCGATATAAAATATGTGCAAGGAAATAAAAACCCACAAAAGTGAAAGTTATACTTTCCTGACATTTAAGAAAGGATGATAATAATGGATCAATTTTTAATCACATATGCGCCACCACTTGTTGTAGCAGCTTGTTTATTTTTAGGGTTTTGGTGGGGAGCAAAAGGGAATACGGATGTGGAAGAGATGGACAATGAAATATCTAAATAGATACTAAAAAATAAACTGTCAATTTCTAGACAGTTTATTTTTTTCTATTTCTTCCCGTCCCACTCCAGATAAAAACGCTCAACATACTCCTCCATAAACTGATGGCGTTCTTCTGCTATATTCCTAGCTGTTTTCGTATTCATTAAACCCTTCAGCTTAAATAACTTTTCATATAAGTGGTTAATAGGGGTTGCTTGTGTTTTTCGATAATCCGTTTGATTCATGTTCGTTCTTGGTTTAAGATCAGGATCATGCATGATGCTTCCCTTTGCCCCAGAATAAGCAAATGTTCTAGCAATTCCAATCGCCCCAATTGCATCCAAACGATCAGCATCTTGTACGACTTTTCCTTCCAAAGTAGTCATTGGAGGTTGACCTCCCCCCTTAAAGGACATCGTTGAGATGATTTCCATCACATGAGAAATATCATCATCATCAACAGATTGTATATGTAACCAATCCTTCACTTTTTTCAATCCTAATTCTTCGGATTCATTTAGTTTTCCGTCCGCTATATCATGCAACAAAGCAGCCAAGGTGCAGATAAAAATATCGGCACCTTCTTCTTTGGCAATTCTTTTTGCTAGTTCAGTAACTCGATAAATATGCCACCAATCATGCCCACTTGCATCATTTCCCATCATATCTTTTGCATATTGTGATGCCATCTCTATGATGACTTGTTTTTCTACACCCACCACATATCACCTAAAGGTTCTTTTAATAATACTTGCTGTAAATTCATAACAGCTTTACTAAACCCTTCATCAATAGACATTAAACCATCTTCATGTTCAATGCTCACTACATAATCATAACCAACTAAACGTAATGAGCTTATAATATCCGCCCATGTTTTTAGATCATGCCCAAATCCAACTGTTCTAAACTGCCAAGCTCGTTCAAGCATGTTTGCATAGGATTGCATATCCGTTAATCCATAACGATTCACATTATTTTGATCTATCGTTGTATCTTTTGCATGGAAATGATGTATCGCATTATTTTTTCCTAGAATTTTTATAGACTCCACTGGATCTATGCCTTGCCACCACATATGACTTGGATCTAAGTTTGCTCCAATCACTTCACCCACTGCTTCTCTTAATCGAAGCAACGTGGCAGGTGTATGAACTGAAAATCCGCCATGAAGTTCTAAACCAATTTTCACATTCCGCTCATTTGCATATTGCCCTATTTTTTTCCAATAAGGTATGATTTTTTCTTCCCATTGCCATTTCAAAATATCTTGAAAATCATTAGGCCACGGTGCTACTGGCCAATTAGGATATTTCGCACCCTCATGATCACCAGGGCAACCTGAAAATGTATTTACTACTTTAACTTGTAATTTATGAGCTAAATCAATTGTTTTTATTAGATCATCATGATAGCCTTTAGCAATGTCTTTCTGTGGATGAAGTGTATTACCATGAACACTTAGTGCTGAAATTTCAATCCCTCTAGATGAAACAAGTTGTTTAAAATCATTCAATTTTTTTTCGTCTTCAAGTAAAACATCAGGATCACAATGAGCCTTCCCAGGATATCCTCCAGTTCCAATTTCAATTGCTTCAAGCCCTTTTGCTTGAATATAATCTAAGGTTTCTTCAAGAGATTTTTGAGCAAACAATACTGAAAACACACCCAATTTCATATATCTCACTCTCCTTCATTTTTCTATCTCTAACCTCTAAATAGGATGTGACTGCTTCTTTTGCGGTTTCTGCAAGTGGAACGAATAGGAGCAATCACATCCTATTCAAAATAAACAGCTTTCCCTGTTTTTGAAGATTCATAAATCGCTTCTAAAATTTCTGATACAACAAGTGCTTGTTCAGGTTTAACTATAGGTTCTGTATCATGAAGAATATTTTCTATCCACAATCTCATTTCTAAGTCTGCATCACTTTCTACTTTTCCATCATAAAATGCTACTCCACCAACATTCGTTTGGATCTGATTTGTAAATAACTTCCCACGACTTTCTCCATTAATGCGAAGTCCATCCTTCATATCAGCCCCACCTTCAGTTCCAGCAAGTGTACATTTTGCTTCGTCTTCATCTAGTGAATTTAATGCCCAGCTAGATTCTAATATAATTGTTGCTCCATTCTCCATTTTTATCATTCCAAAAGCGGAATCTTCTACTGTAAATTCATTTGGGTCCCAAGGTCCCCATGCATTAGCTGCATTCTCCCTTTTAGATAATTTATGAAAAGCTGTTCCTAATACCACTTTTGGTTTGTAATTATCCATCATCCATAGCGTTAAATCCAATGCATGTGTACCAATATCTATTAATGGACCTCCTCCTTGTTTTTCTTCATCTAAAAATACACCCCAAGTAGGTACCGCGCGTCGACGAATGGCATGAGCTTTGGCAAAATAAATTTCACCTAATTCTCCTTCTCTACAAGTTTGATTCAAATATTGACTATCTGCTCTGAATCGATTCTGATAACTGATTGTAAGCTTTTTATCTGATAATTTAGAAGCCTCATACATTCGTCTAGCATCAGCAGCTGTTTTAGCCATTGGTTTCTCACAATTTACATGTTTACCCGCTTCAAGAGCTGCAATTGCTATATCTGCATGGGAATCATTTGGAGTACAAACGTGAACAACTTCAATGGATGGTTCATTTAATAATTCAATGTAATCAGAAAACACCCTTGCCCCTTCAATACCGTATTCTTTAGCAACTTGTTCAGCATTAGAGATATTAATATCGCAAAAAGCTACTAATTCAACCGTTTCCAATTTGGAGAGTGAAGGTAAATGTTTTCCAGTTGCTATCCCTCCACATCCAATAATCCCAACTTTTACTTTCTTATTCATCCAATTTCCCTCCAATTTAGTAAGGTTCACTTTATTCAATTTTGTGTTATATTATTAAAAGTATGTCTTTTTCATTCCTAAACCTAAACAATTTTCAATTTAGATTCTAACAAAATTATACACAATGAAATGATAAAATAATATTACCATAATAGTTTTACTTTTATGCTATTTTGGGATATTGGAGGTATGAAGTTTATGATAATAAATGAAAAAATATCATTTGAGAACCCTTTATTATCTTTAAAAATATTTCAAAGTAAGAGAGTTAATCATAACATGATTACCTGGCACTATCATAAAGAAATGGAAATATTAGCAGTGTTAAGCGGACAGCTAGAAGTTCATGTTGGAGAAGATGTATATTTGTTGGAATCTGGTGATGTTATCTTAATTGGTTCAAATGAGCTTCACCGAGATCGGATGGTTCAAGAAGGTTTAGAATATATCGTATTACAGTTTGAAATTGAGCAGTATTTCGATTATAGCATTATGCCATATATCAAATATTTTGCAGGAACGAATGATCCGTTAAGTCATCTCAATTATATTTTCAAAAATAATGTACAAGCTAAAAAAGAAGTATTTGAAACTGTATCAGAAATATATCATGAATCTCAAACTAAAAGAACAGGATATGAGATTGCAGTAACTCTTTTTATCCATAAAATTATGTTGGTATTATTGCGAAATGATACAAACAAAACACTCAGTGTTCAACACAATGCAGATTTTCTTCGCCTCAAACCAGTACTAGATTATGTTGATTCTCATTTGATGGAAAAAATCAGCATCGGAACTGCTGCTCAGATCGTAAATATGAGTTATTACCACTTTGTGAAATTTTTTAAAAATACAATTCAAATGACATTTATAGAATACGTCAATTACAAAAAAATAAAAAAAGCAGAGAGAATGTTATTAACCAGAGAAGACAGTATCACACAAATTGGTGAGAGCATCAATATGAATAACATGGCTCATTTTTATAAAATTTTCAAAAAGTATAATCAATGTTCACCTAATGAATTCCGTAAAAAAATGCTGAATTGGAAACCATATGAATAAGTTATATTTTACTGATTTTTTTTACAACTAGTTTATAACCAACACCACGAATAGATTCAATTTTGACTGAATTTTGACCTAATTCAAGCTTTTTACGGAGTGAACTCACATGAACATCAACCGTTCGTTGTCCTCCTATGTAATCAAACCCCCAAACAATGTTCATTAGGTCATCTCTTGTTATCACTTTACCTTGTCTTTCTACCATATGCAGCAATACTTCAAATTCCTTCGGACGTAAAGAAATACTTTCTTCATTTAATAAAACTTCATATTGATCAGGGTATATTTTTAAATCTCCGAGCATAATTACTTTTTCATCAGTTGTCTCATCAGTCTGTATTTCCTCTGATAGAGACCTTCTTAAAACAGCCGATACCCTTGCCAATAATTCAGCTACCCCAAATGGTTTTGTAATATAATCATCCGCACCAAGTTTGAGCCCTTGAACAATTTCATCTTCAGCTGTTTTTGCTGTTAAAAAAATAATGGGGGTTTTCACTTTTTGTTCTCTTAATTTTGTGAGTATCTCAAAGCCATTTAAACCAGGCAACATAATATCTAGGATGATTAAGTCAAAATATTGCTGAAGTGCATGTTGTAATCCAACTCTTCCATCCTCTGCAACCTTCGTTTCATATCCTGCTTGAGAGAGATTATAGGATAATAATCTGGATAATGTAGGTTCGTCTTCAATGACTAATACTTTTTTTGACATGCTAATTGTCCCCCTGGTTATTTTTAGTGCGTATTTGAACAACCTCTACTAATTATATTAGTTTATCATCCAATTATTAAATCTATGTAAACTATAGGTAAATTATTGAACAAGTGGTAAATCAATGATAAAAGTAGTTCCGCTCCCAACATCGCTCTCCACCTTGATTTCACCTTTATGCAATTCAACGATATGTTTTACAATAGATAACCCAAGTCCAGTTCCCCCAGAGCTGCGAGAACGAGCTTTATCCACTCTATAAAAACGTTCAAATATTCTTGGTAAATCTTTTTTCGGTATGCCAATTCCAGTATCTGAGATTTTAATACGGACTTTTTCATCATTTACATCTTCAGATAAATTCAAATACTCTACTTGAACCTCGATATGCCCGCTTTCTGGAGTATAGTTAATGGCATTGGATAATAAATTAATAAATACTTGTCTCAGGCGATCCTCATCTGCTTCCATATACAAATCTTGATTTACATTTAGAGCGATATGGATTTGTTTTTCGTTTGATTGCGACTCTAACATTTGTACCGTCTTCTGAACAAATGGATGCATAGCAAGTGGAGAATAATTAAGCGGAATTGCTTTTGATTCAATTTTAGATAGCTCTAATATATCACTAATTAATCGATTTAATCGATCACTTTCATCATATATGATTTGCAAAAATGATTTTGCAGTCTCTCTGTCATCTAAAGCACCGGATAAAAGAGTTTCTGAAAATCCTTTAACAGCTGCAATTGGTGTTTTCAACTCATGTGAGACATTTGCGGCAAAATCACTTCTCATTTTTTCTAATTTACGAATCGCTGTAATATCATGCATTACAATTAATATTCCTGACCATTGTCTATGATCTTGGTGCAATGGAACTAGATTCATTTCTAGTGTTCGTTGCTCTGGGTAATAAAAAGTTAACTCTTCACGAATATGTTGCTTTTTCTGAAGGCAGGTTTGTATCAATGTAATGAGCTCCTGATTTTGTTTTGTATCATTGTAGCGTTTCCCTAATATTTCGTTCTCCTTTATACCTAGGATATTTTCAGATGCACGATTCAATAATACAATTTTTCCATGACGATCGATCATAATAACGCCACTTATTAAGTGTTCTAGAACGGTTTTGAGTCTGATTTCATTTTCTGATATTCGGTTCATTTGATACTGTAAACTTGAAGCCATTTTATTAATGGCTTTTCCTAACTGACCTATTTCGTCTTTGTTATATATTTTTACTTTAGACTGATAATTTCCACGAGTGATTTGCTGTGCTACCATCATAATGTTTTCCAGTGGTTTTGTTAATCCTCGAGTAATTAAAAAACTGATCACTGCAGTTATTATTAATAAAAATAAAATTCCAATGATGTAATAAGTCCATAATTCATTTGTTTTGTATTCCACTTCATCTAAATTTATTGCCAAACGCAAGTATCCGATAGGGTTATTATTATTATTAAAAGGGGCAGCAACATACAACATATTATGGTTGATTGTATTACTGTATCTAATGGCAGTCCCATACTCTCCATTATCGATAATGGAGAGTATTTCTTCCCTAAATAAATGATTGTCCATTTGTTCAGGGTCAAAATCTGACTCTCCTACTACGTTTCCTTCCAAGTCAATAAATGTAATTCTAGCTTGAGTTGACTTGCTGAGTTCTTCAGCACCTTCACTAAAATAAGCAACAATTTCTTGATCATCTACAGTATTTCTCCAGGTCAAAGTGTTTTGTATTACTTTAATCTCCTGGAGTAATTGATCTTTCAAAAATTGCAGCTGAGAATCCTTTAATTTATCAACTGTAAAAAAACCTGCTCCAAGTGCTGTTACTGCCAATAAAGCAATAATAATTAGTGTTAATCTTACGCGTAATTTAACCATTAGAAACCCCTATCCTTCTATATACCTTAAAAGTGACAAGTCGCGTTGTAACATCAAAAAAAGAAATCCTTGTATCATTAGATACTCGGATATTCTTTTCATCATAAACCAATTTTATGTTAAAATACTGATTCTTTAAATTGAGCTAATTTTTCAAGTGATGATTTTTCTACGTCAGCATGTAAGCTTTTCCCATGTGCATCCATTGTCACAATTGCTGCAAACCCTTCTACTTTTAAATGCCACATCGCTTCTGGAATCCCAAATTCTAAAAAGTCAACACTTTCCACTTTTTTAATGGATTCCGCATAATATTGAGCAGCACCACCGATCGCATTTAAGTAAACTCCACCATGCTCCTTTAAAGCTGATAACGTTTTTGCTCCCATGCCGCCTTTTCCTATCACCGCACGGATACCAAATTTTTTAATGATATCACCTTGATAAGGTTCTTCACGAATACTAGTTGTTGGACCTGCTGCTTTTACAACGTATTCATCATTTATTTTAGCCATCACAGGACCACAATGATAAATAATACCGCCATTAAGATCTACAGGAGATTCGTTCTCCATTAAATACTTGTGCAATGCATCTCGCCCTGTATGCATAGCTCCATTAATAATAACAACATCACCAACTTTTAAGTCACGAATTTGTTCCTCAGTAATGGGAGCTTGTAGAACGACTTCTTTTTGATCTGATGAATGATTTCCTTTGTCAGATGTTACTTCATGTTGGTTCTCATCATGTGCTTGATTATCACTACCCTTATCATAAATCCATTCATTAATTTCCCCAGAAGTAGAATCTATCAAAACACCTAAACGGCGAAATGCCCAGCAATTATAAGCTACGGATACAAAAAAACTAGCAGGTAAACGATTCATTACCCCTACCTTACAACCAAGTAGAGTCACTTCCCCTCCAAATCCCATCGTTCCGATTCCTAATTTATTTGCATTATCCATTACGTATTCTTCTAGCTTTTGCAAATCAGAATTAGGATTTATATCATCTACTTCACGTAAAAGTTGTTTCTTTGCAAGTTCATAACCAGTTGTACGATCACCACCAATACCTACTCCAATGAATCCAGCACTACATCCTTGTCCTTGCGCTTGGTACACAGAATGCATAATACACTTTCGAATACCATCAAGATCACGTCCAGCTTTACCTATTCCTTCAAGCTCCATTGGTAAACTGTATTGAATATTTTTATTCTCACAACCTCCGCCTTTTAATATTAAGCGAATATCAATGTCATCTTTTTCCCATTGTTCAAAATGTATTACTGGCGTTCCTTCTCCGATATTATCTCCACTATTTTCCCCAGTAAGAGAATCTACAGAATTTGGACGTAGTTTACTGTCTTGTGTTGCTTTCTTTATAGCAGAAAGGATGTCTTTTTTCATTTCTATTTGATTGACCCCAACAGGTGTATGCACAATAAAAGTAGGCATCCCAGTATCCTGACATATCGGTGAAACATTTGATTCGGCCATACTAATGTTATTCGAAATTGTAGAAAGAGATAATGCTGCTCTCGTACCTTGATTTTCTTTAGACTTTGCTTTTTTGATTGCTTTTCTCACATCTGATGGTAAGTTGGTAGATGTCTCTACTATTAATTGATAAACGCTCTCTTCAAAATGTTTCATGGTAATGATTGCTCCCCTCGTATATAGCCATGTTTATTTGAATATGCACCTTCACATCCATAATTGGAGTGAGCTATTGCATATCAATTTACACAAAATTCACTTTCAATATTATATCATAAAGTGTATCGTTCTTTATAACTCATACAAGAGGAGTATCCCAGATCAATTAGCCTGAAGCTATTCTATAATAAGTTAGAGGATTCATTAATAAATATTTATTTTGATAGTGATTTACATTTGTCACAGAAGGAACTGCTGATTTAATCATTTTATGAAATCCACATTTTCCTGCCTCAAGAAGGTTAGGTGTAACCCCTTGTTCTAAATATTCTTTTGCACATCATCATAAAGTTAACAGAATGTAAAATCACATGTTAAGGTAATTGTCTTTTCATATGTAAATAATTAATTTTTTTAATATCAGTTTAATTTTAAAAATAACCATACAAATATTTGTATGGTTATTTCCAATTTAATATACTTTATGTGGGAAGCATCGCTTTATTGGTATTAAGAGGGCTAGAATAATCACCAACAGTATAAATAAAACCAGTACTACAACAGCAATACCTATGATGAAAAACATGATATACACTCACCTCCCCAACCATTAACTATTACAGTATATGTCTTATACAGCAATTAGATTGGACTAATCCCCCTATGTATATGACTATTTTAAATATCTAATTTACGAACATTTGTTTTATCAACTCAATACTTATGTGATATAATACTGCTAACAAATATGGTTCTTATTTCATATCCTATAAGATCAGAATAGAAAGTTGGGTAATTTATATGATGGAAAACAGCCATTTTTTAGCTTATTTATATCGGCTACGATACATTAAAAGGTGGAGCTTAATGCGAAATGTTGTAAATGAAAATGTTGCTGAGCACTCCTATCATGTTTCACTTATCACACATGTATTATGTTCTATTGCAAATGAAGTATTTGATAAAAACATAAATACAGAAAAAGCTGTTTGTATAGCTTTGTTCCATGATGCAACTGAAGTTTTTACTGGGGACATACCAACCCCCGTCAAACATCATAATGACCAAATCTTAAATAGTTTTAGAGAAATTGAAGAATTAGCATCAGATCGACTTATGAACACTATTCCAGATGTATTAAAGCCCAAGTATGAAACTTTAATACAAACCAGTGAATCTGATCAAGAATTAATGAAGTATGTAAAAGCGGCTGATGAGATAGATGCTTATTTAAAATGCATTTCAGAATTCTCTGCTGGTAACAGGGAATTTGCAACAGCAAAAAAAGATATTGAATTAAGCCTGAAAAACACAAATATGCCTGAAGTTGATTTCTTTTTAAACTCACTTGCTCCAAGTTTCGAAAAAACATTAGATGAATTAAGTCTATTCAGCAGAAATAAAGGAATCCAAAATAGTGAATATAATTCTTAGAAAATAATTTAGTCGAGATTTATACATTTAAATAACTAATCCCTTTCATCTATGAATTGAAAGGGATTAGTTTTTTCCGAGTAACATGATCCTATTCATTTATAAAAAGGAGAACTTCTACGCCGCAACTACCTCACCACTATAGCAGTGAGATAATATATACTATGTTCAAACACTTCATTTGGTATAGACAAGTATCCTTAGACAAGTACACATTTTAATAGTTTTTTATATAGAAAAGACATAGAAAGACCTCACTTTTATAAAATAATAGTGAGGCTTTCATTAGAGGTATATTAAAGAACGCATCGGTGGTAGAATATCATTAAACCTTCTCTTTACTTCATCAATAACATTTTCTTGCTGCTGCAATTAAAATAATCACTAATAAAATAAATAACACTAGTACAATAACTATAGATCCTCCCATTGATTTCACCTCCTGTAATAAGAGATGATATATACTATGTTCAAACACTTCATTTGGTATAGACAAGTATCCTTAGACAAGTACACATTTTAATAGTTTTTAATATAGAAAAGACATAAAAGCCTCACTTTCATAATAGTGAGGCTTTCATTAGAGGTATATTAAAGAGCGCATTGGTGGTAGAATATCATTAAACCTTCTCATTACTTTATCAATATCTTACTGCTGCAATTAAAATAATTACTAATAAAATAAATAACACTAGTACAATACCTATAGATCCCCCCATTGATTTCACCTCCTGTAATAAGAGATGATATATACTATGTTCAAACACTTCATTTGGTATAGACAAGTATCCTTAGACAAGTACACATTTTTTCGATAAAATTAAAGTAATAAAAAAGCATTAAGCGTACTTAATAAAGTACGCTTAATGCTTTCTACCTTCTTATTCCATTTACAATAACGTAGGGTTATACATTAAAACAAGAATTAATAGTACAGCAATTGCATTAATAAAGCTAAACATTTTTGCTTTTTTGTGATCTTCATCAATTGCACTTCCATCTCTTACACGTTTCAATGGTTTTGAAATCATTCCAGTCATTGCAAACATTACTAGTAGCAATAACACTACTACAATCATCCAAGCGATGGAATATCCTTCATATTGACTAATTAAATATCCACCTGTTAAAAATGCTATGATTAATATGTACATCCCTACACGATTAATAAAAACAGATACTTTTGCCATTCCTTCATTTCCATTTTTTAAAGTTAATATAAGAAACGGAAGTAAAATGTAAGCAATTAATAATAAACCTACTGTTGTATGAAGATGTAAAAAACCAGTTTCCATTTTAATAACCCTCCATCATTTTGATAAAAAATCACAATAACATGTTGGCGACCCTAGACATAAAAAGAGTATGGATTATAATCCACACTCTTTTTATCCTATCATGTTTAACCTTTGTCTACAACACTTATCACTTTTCGTACAGAATCTGCTGACTTATCTAGCGCTGTTCTTTCTTCATCCGTTAATTCTAATTCTATGATCTTTTCAATTCCATCTCCACCAAGGATCGTCGGAACACCGATAAATAAGTTATCATACCCATATTCGCCTTCTAAAAATGCAATGGAAGGTATTACACGTTTTTTATCTTTTAAAATTGCTTCTGTCATTTGAACTAGGGAAGCTGCTGGTGCATAGTACGCACTTCCGTTTCCAAGTAAACCTACGATCTCTCCTCCACCTGTACGAGTACGTTTTACAATGGCTTCAATACGATCAGCTGGAATTAATTTATCAATTGGAATACCTGCTACATTCGTGTAACGTACAAGAGGTACCATGTCATCCCCATGACCTCCCAATACAAATCCGTGAACGTCCTCAACAGAAACATTTAATTCTTGAGAAATAAATGTAAAGTAACGAGCTGCATCCAATACACCTGACTGACCAATGACACGATTTTTAGGGAATCCAAGAGTATTAAATGCAACATAAGTCATAGCATCCACTGGATTACTTAAAATGATTACATATGAATCTGGACAATATTTTTTTACATTCTCACATACTGATTTCATGATACCTGCATTCGTATTTACTAAATCATCTCTGCTCATGCCAGGTTTACGTGCAATACCTGCAGTAATAATGACTACATCCGCACCCTCAGCATCCTCATAACTAGAGGTACCAATGATATTACTATCAAAACCTTGTACTGGGCTAGCTTCTAACATATCAAGCGCTTTACCTTTTGTAGGATTCTCTAATTGTGGAATATCAATTAATACAACGTCACCCAATTCTTTTTGAGCTAGCATTAGTGCGGTAGTTGCTCCAGTAAATCCTGCCCCTACCACTGCAATTTTTTTTCTTTGAATTGCCATTTAAGATTCTCCTCTTTTATGTAATTTTTTTTTACTTCTCTACTCTTTAAAGTCCCCTCACTTCAATCAGTGAGGGGAGATTAATTAAATTTATTTTATTTTTATTTAAGCCATGTGTTTAATAATTTCATCTGCAAATTCTGAACATTTAACCTTTGTAGCATTTTCCATTAATCTTTCAAAATCATAAGTTACTGTTTTATTAGAAATTGCTGTTTCCATTCCTTTGTAAATTAAATCAGCAGCTTCTTTCCAACCTAAATGTTCAAGCATTAATACACCTGATAAAATGACAGAACCAGGATTAACTACGTCTAAACCAGCATATTTTGGAGCTGTTCCATGAGTAGCTTCAAAGATTGCATGTCCAGTAACATAGTTAATATTCGCTCCAGGAGCAATACCAATACCACCTACTTGAGCAGCTAAAGCATCAGATAAATAGTCTCCATTTAAATTCAATGTAGCGATCACATCAAAATCTTTCGGACGAGTAAGTACTTGTTGTAGTGCAATATCTGCAATTGCATCCTTCACAAGAATCTTACCTGCAGCAAGAGCCTCATCTTGTGCTTTATCCGCTGCCTCTTTCCCTTCAGCTTCTTCAATACGATCATATTGTCCCCAAGTGAATACTTTGTCACCGTATTCTTCTTCCGCTATTTCATAACCCCAGTTTTTAAATGCACCTTCAGTGAATTTCATAATATTCCCTTTATGTACTAAAGTTACACTTTTACGTTCATGTTTAATCGCATATTCGATTGCGCCTTTCACAAGACGTTTTGTTCCTTCAGAAGAAACTGGTTTAATTCCAATCCCTGAAGTTTCAGGGAAACGAATTTTGTTCACTCCCATTTCATTTTGTAAGAAATCAATGACCTTTTTCACTTCGTCAGAACCTTGTTCATATTCGATTCCCGCATAAATATCCTCAGTATTCTCACGGAAAATAGCCATATCAACTAATTCAGGACGTTTGACAGGTGAAGGAACACCATCAAAGTATCTAACTGGACGTAGACATGTGTATAAATCTAATTCTTGACGAAGAGCAACGTTTAAAGAACGAATTCCTCCACCAATTGGTGTGGTTAAAGGTCCTTTAATTGCAACAAAATATTCTCTAATTGCAGTTAAAGTATCCTCTGGCAACCATTCATTATATTTATCAAAAGATTTTTGACCAGCAAAAACCTCATACCAAGCAATTTCTTTTTCGCCATTGTAAGCTTTTTCTACAGCAGCGTCTAAAACACGTTTTGAAGCCGCCCAAATATCAGGACCAGTTCCATCTCCTTCAATAAAAGGAATGATTGGTTTATTAGGAACCTGTAATTTTCCATTTTCGATTGTGATTTTTTCTCCGTTTGTTGGTTGATCGTAATTTTTGAATTGTACCATTGAATTGGTACCTCCTTCATTATGCTTAAGTTTTAGTACTAAGTTCACAAAGTTAAGTTTTCAGCACCGAGAAGGTGACTTGAACCTGTAGAAGCCATTTTATCGGGGTCCCCGTAAAAGTATTATGACTACACTTCAACGCATTTCTTCACTTTTTGGGGTGAAGCAAGTGTAGGGCATTTCTACATGAGCACCGGACTTCAAAGGTGAGGGTCAGATTCGATGTCGAGTAAACCTCCTAGTGATACATCGTGATCCCTACTTAAAATCAGTCACATCCATGTGACTAATGTAGGATCAGCACTTCCTGTGCTGACAAAGTGGGGGACTTTTTGAACAACTTATATTATCTGTTTTCTATATCGACATAGGGTTGGCTAGAAGGTCCAATATATTCTGCACGAGGACGAATTAAACGATTATTGTCTAATTGCTCTAGAATATGAGCAGACCATCCCGATACACGACTAAATGCAAAAATAGGTGTAAATAAATCACGTGGAATCTGTAAGGATGTATAAACAGAAGCTGAATAAAAATCAGTATTTGGTTTTAATCCTTTTTTCTCTGTGATTATTTTGTCAATAATAGTGGACATATCATACCACTTCATCTCACCAGTGATTTTACCTAATTCATAGGACATTTTTTGTAAGTGTTTTGCTCGAGGATCACCTGTTTTATAAACACGATGTCCAAATCCCATGATTTTTTCTTTATTTTCTAATTTCTTTTCAATGTATGGCTCCGCATTTTCAATGGTCTCTATTTCTTCTAACATCACCATTACTGCTTCATTTGCTCCACCATGAAGAGGTCCTTTTAATGTACCAATAGCAGATGTAACACCTGAATAAACATCTGATAATGTTGCAACGGTTACACGAGAAGCAAATGTTGAAGCGTTTAATTCATGGTCTGCATGTAAAATTAAAGCTTTATCTAAAGCTTCAATCGCAACAGGATCTGGCTCTTCACCTGTAAGTGTGTACAAGAAGTTATAACAAAGAGATGCATCTTTTTTAGGTTGAATAGGTTCTTTTCCTTCACGAATTCTTGCAAAAGCAGAAATGATTGTTGGAATTTTTGCTTGAAGACGAATTGCTTTTCTTACATTCGCTTCTTTACTCATATCCTCTGCTTCTTCATCATATAATGCTAAACTTGAAACGGTTGTACGAAGTGCAGCCATCGCATTTGAGTCTTTAGGAAAAAGTTTGATTTGTTCTAGAACTTCATTTGGAATTACCATGTTTTCAACTAACTGTTTATTAAATTCTGCTAAATCTGTTTGATTTGGCAATTTACCAAACCATAATAAATAAACAACTTCTTCAAAAGTACTTTTTTCAGCTAAATCATCAATGTTAATACCACGATATGTTAATACTCCATCAATAATGGAGCTAACGGAAGAAGTAGTCGCCACGATACCTTCTAAACCTTTTGTAGGTGCTGTCATTATATACTCTCCTTTATTTAAAGATATAATTTACTTGAATTGAACATCCAAATATTTACTCTGGTCATTTAATAATCATTCATATTAATGATAAAGGATTTCATACAAATTGTGAACTCATCTGGACATAAAACTTCATTATCATTATTATAAAGATTATTTTAATCCTATGGAATTCTCATACATCCTAAAAACGGATAATGGTTCCTTTGGACATTAGTTTTTTTATAAAATACAAAATCCATCCCTTAAAAAAACCTCTTGTCATAGGCAAAACAAGCATAAAACCAACAGTATCTGTTAAAAACCCAGGAGTAAGTAAAAGTAGTCCACCTGAAAAAATACATATACCATCTAAAATAGAACCTGCTGGAACCCGACCTGAAGACATTTCAAATCTAGCCTGATTCATGACCTTAGCCCCTTCACTTTTTGCTAAAAAAGCACCTATAAATCCAGTAAGTAAAATTAATATAAAAGTTTCAAAGCCACCAATTAATCCTCCAACCGTTATTAATCCAAAAATTTCTATTGCAGGTACAACGATCATAATGACAACGAGTAAACGAAACATAATAACACTCCCTTCATTTTACTTTGTCACTTTACATCTATCCTATTGTTAAACGTTCATATAACTCAGGTGCTTCTTCGTCCAAACGAACCGTCTTCCATTGTGAGTTTAACCATACATGTACTGTTTTTCCAGTAACTAAAAGATCGTCTCCCTTTCGGATTTCGACTTCAAATATAATTTTTTTATTCGTAAACTCAGCCACTTTTGTATAAATATCAATAACATCATCGTATCTAGCTGGTTTTCTAAAGCTCATTTGTACATCAACAACGGGAAGGTATAGCCCTAATTTTTCAATATCTCTATAACTATTACCCATCTCTCTTACATATTCTGTCCTTCCTATTTCAAACCAATTCAAATAATTCCCATGGTGCACTACACCCATTTGATCTGTTTCTTGATATCTTACCCTTACTTGATGTTTTTGCCATTCTGCCGTTTCCACTAGTACCCCTCCTACTTTATCCAATATTTTTATTTTAACATAATAAAAAGAGCCAGTCAGATTTGGATTATCTAACTAAGCTCCTCTAACGTTAAGTTAAATCTATTGGTTCGTGTTTAAAAGTTCAGTTTTAAGCACCGAGAAGTTTGTACGAATATGCAGAAGCTGGAGCGGAGTGTAGTGATTTGTTACATGAGCACCGGACTTCAAATATGAGTGCAAAATTCGATGTCGAAATCACTCCACTGAGCCACTTCGTGATCAAAAGGGGACTTTTAAAACAACCTCTATTATAAGGTTTCTGATTTTCCAGAATAAATGAAACCTTGTTCACTATATACAGAAACATCCATGCCATCTTTTAATATATTTAAGGCATTATCTACACTAACAATAACAGGAATACCTAATTCAACCCCAACTACTGCTGCATGTGAAGTAAGGCCACCTGTCTCAGTTATAATTGCTGATGCTTTTTGCATGGCTGAAATATAATCCTTATCAGTTCCAACGGTAACTAATATACATCCTTCTGAAACCTTCTCATTCGCTTCTTCTGGTGTACGAGCTGCAACAACCCTTCCTGTCACACTATAACTACCAATTCCTTGACCTTTAGCAATCATTTCACCAATGTGATGGATCTTAATTAAGTTTGTTGTTCCAGAACGCCCAATTGGTACTCCAGCAGTGATTACTACTAAATCTCCGAATTGAACATATCCTGCTCTTAACCCACTATTTACTGCAAGTTCAAACATTTCATCTGTAGAATCTGCCTGTTCTCCTTTAACTGGATTTACTCCCCATACTAAGGATAAACGACGCATAACCTGTTTATCTGGAGTTACTGCAATGATAGGAGACTTAGGACGATATTTGGATACCATACGTGCTGTATAACCACTTTGGGTGGATGTGAAAATGGCTTTTGCATTTAAATCTAAAGCAGAATTCGCAACAGATTGACTTATGGATTCCGTCACAGTAATTTGTTGAATACTCGTTTGTTTTAAGAAGATTTCACGGTATTCAAGTGCAGATTCTGCTTTTTCTGCAATACGAGCCATTGTTTTCACTGATTCCAAAGGATATTTCCCTTGTGCAGTTTCTCCAGATAACATGATCGCATCAGTTCCATCAAAAATCGCATTGGCAACATCACTCGCTTCCGCTCTAGTTGGGCGAGGATTACGTTGCATAGAATCAAGCATTTGTGTAGCTGTAATAACTGGTTTACCCGCTTGGTTGCATTTCTCAATCATTCGTTTTTGAACTAATGGTACTTCTTCTGCTGGGATTTCAACACCTAGATCCCCACGTGCAACCATTAATCCATCAGATACTTCTAAAATTTCATCAAGATTGTCCACACCTTCTTGATTCTCAATTTTTGAAATAATATGTATATGTTGTGCATTATAACGTTGTAATAAATCTCTAATCTCTAGTACATCACTTGCTTTTCGCACAAATGAAGCTGCAATAAAGTCAACACCTTGTTCGATTCCAAAAATAATATCATTGGTATCCTTTTCAGTAATACCTGGTAATGATATCTTTACTCCAGGTACATTTACACCTTTTCTACTACCAAGCAAACCACCATTCACAATTTTACACTTAATTTCAGTATCTTGGACTTCCACAACTTCCAAACCAATTAATCCGTCATCAATTAATATCGTAGATCCGATATGAACTTCTTTAGGAAGCTCATCATAAGTAATTGCAACACGACTTTGACCACCTTGAATTTCTTCTGTGGTCAAAGTAATATATTCGTTGGCAACAAGTTGAACCTTATCTTCTTTTAATTTCCCTGTTCTAATTTCAGGTCCTTTAGTATCTAATAAAATAGCAACTGTTTTACCTAATTCCTCACTAGCTTTTCTAATGTTTACGATACGATTTCCATGTTCTTCAAAATCACCATGAGAAAAATTTAATCTTCCTACATTCAAACCTGCTTGGATTAACTCTTTTGTTTTTTCCAATGTTTCACTTGCTGGTCCTAAAGTACATACAATTTTTGTTTTACGCATGTTTCTACTCCTCCTAGTCCAAACTAATATACATTTTCAAGCACAGTAAAACTCCCAATTTTCCTAAATTTTTTGTATCTATCTTCTTTTATCTCAAATTCATCCAACCCATTAAGTTGTACGAGATGTTTCAGTATAGTTTCTTTTATCATCTCAGCTTGTTCTTTTACGTTCTGATGAGCTCCACCTTTTGGTTCTGGAATGATTTCATCAGCTACTCCAAAGTTATGAATATGATTTGCAGTTATTCTCATGGATTCTGCAGCAAGAAGGGATTTGGAAGCATCTTTATAAAGGATAGAAGCAGCAGCTTCTGGGCTACTCACAGAATAAATGGCATTTTCTAACATAAGCACTCTATTTCCTACACCTAAAGCCAGAGCCCCTCCACTTCCACCTTCACCAATAACGATACAAATAATAGGCACTTCAAAACCAGCCATTTCCAATAAATTCTTAGCAATAGCTTCAGCCTGACCTCTTTCTTCTGCAGCACCACCTGGATAAGCACCAGGGGTATCAATAAATGTAATAATGGGTCTTTTAAATTTATTTGCTTGTTTCATTAAACGTAATCCTTTACGGAATCCTTCAGGATGAGGCATACCAAAATTACGTGCAATATTATCCTTCGTGTCTTTTCCTTTTTGATGACCAACAATCGTTACTGATTGACCATTCAACTTGGCTATGCCACCAACAATCGCTAAATCATCCCCATAAGAACGATCTCCATGTAATTCAATAAAATCATCAAATATATGTTGAACATAATCTAATGTAGTAGGACGCATAGGATGCCTAGCTATTTGTATCTTTTGCGAGACTGTTAAATTAGAAAAAATTTCTTCTTCCAAATCCACATATCTTTGTTCGAGGCGATTAATTTCTTCAGATATATCAATTTCTTTTTCAATCCCAAATTTGCGTATTTCATTAATTTTCGCACGTAAATCTATAAGAGGTTTTTCAAATGGCAGTTCATTCGCCATATTCGGTTTCCTCCTTTGTTAAATGTAAATCTAATAATTTAATTAAAGTGTTTTTCATTTGATCGCGTGGAACAACTTTGTCCAGTTGCCCATGTTTTAAATTAAATTCCGCCGTTTGGAATGTTTCTGGCAATTTTTGTCTAATGGTTTGCTCAATCACTCGTCTACCAGTAAATCCAAAAGCAGCACCTGGTTCTGCGATAATATAATCTCCTAACATGGCAAAACTGGCAGGGACACCTCCAAAAGTCGGATCAGTAATAATGGAAATATATAATCCACCTTGATCACTAAATTTTTGGATTGCTGCACTTGTTTTAGCCATTTGCATTAAACTTAGGATACTTTCTTCCATTCTAGCTCCACCGGATGTAGAAAAAATAAGCAATGGATAGTTTTTATTCATTGCTGTTTCAATGGCTCTAGTTACTTTTTCACCTACAACAGATCCCATGCTACCGCCAAAAAATTCAAAACTCATCCCTGCCACTACCACAGGAAATCCTCCTAGTGTTCCTTCTCCTGTGATAACTGCATCCTTTGAACCTGTTTTTTCTTGATGTTTTGTTATTTTCTCTTTATAACCTGGAAAATCTAATGGATCTTCAGATATCATATCACTGTCATATTCAAATAATCTTCCATCATCTAATGTGATTTGAAATCTTTCTTTTGCGTTTAATCTAAAATGATGACCACAGCCTGAACAAACCTTTAAATTTTTTTCTAACTCTTTATTAAATTGAATCGTTCCACATTTTGGACACTTGTTCATCAATCCCTCTGGAATATTGTCTCGCTTAGAGTTTTCAGAAGGGATTGTTGCATATTTTCTTTTTTTATTAAATAGTTCTTTAAACACTTATTACACCTCACAAGGCGTTTTATTTTTTAGCGCTCATTTTTATAAGGTTAAACAAACATGTATGTATTGTGGTTATTTGTGAAGCAGGGTACTCAGTACCTCCTGCACTTCTTCCACTTCTCCCTCAGGGACCAATATTTCAAATTGATTTTTGGATAATCCGCTTGATTTAATTTTCACAAAAAAACCTTCGGTAGTCAGGTTATCCTTTAATCGTTCAGCCTTTTTTTCAGTAGGTACAATATAAATTACTGTCCACATGAATGAAACCTCCTGAATTTGTTTGTAATGTTTGTTATTGATTAAAGTATCACGATTAACCTTATCCTTCCCCATAACAAAGCTTATCCTAGATTTTACGAATTGTAAAGAGATGAAAAATGATCAATATGTGATTTGTTTTATGATACCCAATTATCTCACTTTTACTGTTCCTTTCCCTAAGAATGCTTCAATAGCTGTAAAAAGCTCTTGTGAAGGTTTTATATTAAATGATTCATTTAATGCTACGATCTTATGGGTTTGTTCATAAAATAATATGACTTCAAGAGGGCCTGTATGTTTTTTCAGCATTTTTTTTAATTTCACTAGTTTTTCGGCACTTTGATTCATTTCCATAATCTTAATGTATACATGCTGTTTATTATTCAGTTTATTTTTTTCCCTTTTCTCAGAGTAGTCCTGTTTAGGACTTTCTTTGACAAAAAACTTTTCGCTGATGTCATCTATTGGAACAACACGATGTACTAATAGTTTTATCCCTTCATCTTGATGTTGTATTTTTCCTTCTAAATACACAATTTTCCCTTTTTCAATGTTTTCCCCATATTTTTTCCAAGTTTCAGGAAAAATAATTGCTTCTAATTTAGTGATACGATCCTCTAATTCCATAAAGGCCATCTGTTGACCTTTTTTTGTTAATATCATTCTAGATGATATAATCATACCTACAACTCGAGCAATGGTATTTTCCTTCAACTCACCCATTAGATGTATCTCATTTGTATTTAAATTGGCTATTTTTCCTTGATATGCATCAAGTGGATGTCCGGAAACGAATAAACCTAACATTTCTTTTTCTTGTTCTAGCCTTTGTGTTTCTGTAAAGGCCAAAACCTCTGGATAATCTATGGTCCAGTTCATTTCCTCAGTTAATCCAAATAGATGAATTTGTAGATCTTCTCTTTCTTTTTTCCATTTCACTGCAGCATCCATCGTTTCATCTAACATGGCTAACAATTGAGCACGATGACCTGGAAGAAAATCAAAAGCTCCACTTAAAATGAGCGATTCTACTACCCTTGTATTACATGCCTTTGAGTCCACTTTCTGACAAAAATCCAACAAGTCTTCAAACGGCGAACTTTGTCTTTCATTAATTATAGATTTCATTGCTGTTGTTCCTACATTTTTAATCGCGGCCAATCCAAATCGAATAGCACCCTTCCATTGATCATTGGAGTTTTGATCCTTAACTGGTGTAAACAAAATATCACTTTCATTTACATCTGGAGGTAATACTTTAATTTTCATTCTTCGACATTCATCAATATATTCAGCTAATTTCCCCTGATTTCCAATTACAGAAGTTAACATAGCAGACATAAACTGTACTGGATAATGAGCCTTTAAATAAGCCGTTTGAAATGCTAATACTCCGTAAGCAGTTGCATGAGCCCTTGGAAATCCATAATCTGCAAATCGAACGATCATATCATAGACTTTATTCGCATCTGTTTCAGCATACCCTTGATTTATAGATCCTGTTACAAAGGCCTCTCGTTGCTTAACTAACTCTTCCCTTTTCTTTTTAGATACAGCTCGTCTAAGAAGATCCGCTTCTCCCAGACTAAAACCTGCCATCTTTGATGCAATTTGCATAATCTGCTCTTGATACACGATAATGCCATACGTGTCAGATAATATAGTTTTGAGAGAGGAGTGTGGGTATTCTACCTTGATTTTTTTATGTTTACCTTGAATATATTTAGGGATAAACTCCATTGGTCCTGGACGATACAAGGCTAGAACAGAAATAATATCCTCAAATTCTGAAGGTTTTAAATCTTTTAGAACACGACGTACACCCGATGATTCTAATTGAAAGATACCTGTTGTTTCCCCTTTGCTTAACATCTCATATGTTGTTGCATCATTTACATTTAATTTTTGTAGATCTATATCAACATTAACCTGTTTTTTGATCCAATCCAGCGTTCTTTCAATAATAGATAATGTACGCAGACCTAAAAAATCCATCTTTAACAATCCAATAGATTCAAGCTGCTCCATAGGATATTGAGTTAGAGGGATTTGATCCGTTCCATCCTGTAGAGGAGCGTAATTTGTTAAAGGTTCTTTAGATATGACAACACCCGCTGCGTGTGTAGATGCATGTCTAGGAAATCCTTCTACTTTAGATGCCATATTTAAAAGTTCGTAAATTTTCTCGTTTTTTTCATAGGCGCTTTTTAGATCAGGATTATAAGAAATTGCTTTATCAATAGTGATTCCAAGCTGATTTGGAATCATTTTTGCTGTTTTATCCACTTCTTGATAAGGAAAGTTTAGTACTCTACCAACGTCTCTTACAGCGGCTTTTGCCGCCATTGTACCGAAAGTGATAATTTGGGCTACATGTTCTGAACCATATTTTTGTACAACATAATCAATGACTTCTTCCCGTCGTTCATCGCTAAAATCAATATCAATATCTGGCATAGAAATTCTTTCTGGATTTAAAAATCGTTCAAATAATAGCTCATAACGTATTGGATCTACATTCGTTATGTTTAAAACATAGGCGACTAAGCTGCCCGCAGAAGAACCTCTTCCAGGCCCAGTCATGATATTTTTTTCATGTGCGAAACGAATAAAATCCCAAACGATTAAAAAATAATCCGAATACCCCATGTTTTGAATGACACGAAGTTCATAGTCCAGTCTTTCTTTAACTTCTGCCTGAAAGGATGGATCCTCCCATTCCAGTAACCCTTGATATCTTTTTAGTAAACCTTCTTCACAAAGATGGTTCAAATAAGTATGTGAGTTAAATCCCTCGGGTATTGGTGCATATTGGGGTAAAATAGACGCTCCTAAATTTAACTGCAGATTACATTTATTTTCTATTACTTTTGTATTATGGATCGCTTCAGGAACAAATGAAAATAAATCATTCATCTCAGATTGACTTTTAAGATATAATTGATCTGTTTGAAACTTCATTCTGTGTGAATCTTCTAATGTTTTACCAGTACCAATACAAATTAGAACATCCTGTACAGAATAGTCCTCTTGTTGAATGTAGTGGACATCATTTGTTGCTACTAATTGAATACCCGTGTCACGACTCAGTTTGATCATGTTATTCATCACTTTTTTCTGTTCAAAAATCCCATGGTCCTGGATCTCTAGGTAAAAATCCTCTCCAAATATACGATGATAACGGTCGGCTGCCTTTTTAGCTTTACCCCACTCTTCATGAAGTAAATGTTGTGAAACTTCTCCTCCTAAACAAGCGCTCAAACAAATGAGTCCCTCTGCATGCTTTTTTAAATGTTGCTCATCAATTCTAGGTTTATAATGATGCCCTTTGAGATGTGCAATCGAACAAATTTTCATTAGGTTTTGATAACCCTTTTCATTTTTGCATAACAGAATCAGATGATATATCGGACTCTCTTTTCTAGATTTTTTTTCATGCAAAGATTCAGCCGTGAAATACACCTCACAACCAATGATGGGTTTTATATTATTTTTTAGACATGATTTATAAAATGGGAGTGCTCCATACATCACGCCATGATCAGTTAATGCAAGTGCGTTCATGGATAATTCGGACGCTCTTTTTGTTAAGTGCTCGATTCGAGCTGCTCCATCCAATAAACTATATTCACTATGTACGTGTAGGTGAGTAAACCTTTCCATTTTTCTAACGCTCCTTAATAGAGGTTGTTCAAAAAGTCCCCTTTTGCCAGCACAGGACGTGCTGGTACTATATTTGTCACATGGAAGTGACTGGTTTTAAGTAGTGATCACGAAGTGGCTAAAGGGGGCGACTTCGACATCGAATCTTGCACTCACATTTGAAGTCCGGTGCTCATGTAACCAATCACTACACTTGCTACACCCCAAAAAGTGAAGAAGATCTTTGTAGTGTAGTCCTAACACTTTTCGGGGACCCCGAAAAAGACTGGCTTCTATGTCGTACAAACTTCTCAGTGCTGAAAACTGAACTTCTTGAACTTGCATTTTAATGCATCTCAAATCTAGTTGTTTATCTTCATTTTAACATAACAAAGCACCTTACATAAAACATATGTTCGAAAAAAGGCGAATAAATACCTTC
This sequence comes from Chengkuizengella sediminis, assembly GCF_010078385.1. Lineage (NCBI taxonomy): Bacteria > Bacillati > Bacillota > Bacilli > Caryophanales > Paenibacillaceae > Chengkuizengella > Chengkuizengella sediminis. The sequence goes on along the minus strand of NZ_SIJC01000009.1, from coordinate 13,564 downwards.
ATTAAAAAAAAATGTTTAACATTTCTTAAATCTCTTCAACCTATTTTAGCATAATTCATTTAACTCACCCCATACATTAATATAGGAGGGCTTGTATAACATCATCCAAAATTAAATGGAAAGTTGTGCTTTCCTTTATGAATAGAAAGGAAGTATCACAATGGGGAATTTATTAACTAAAATGATTACAGATTATATGATTGCTTTTGGCGTTGTGCTTGGTGCTAGTTTATTAGCAGGAATAGCTGCTACACTCACTTTACAGCCACCTTCATTTACGATGCAAGAAGTAGCAAAAAACGTGAAAATATGGGCAGTTGTTGTGGCCATAGGAGGAACGATTGATCCACTCCGTCTAATAGAAAGTAATGTCGTGGATGGCCATCTTTCACCTGCAATTAAACAAATATTACAAATTATCAGTGCCTTTATAGGTGCTCAATCAGGTACAACGCTCATGCTGTGGTTAAGTAATGGGGGAAATTCCTCTTGAGAGTTCCGTCGATCACAAGATTTTTAAAATATATGCAAGCCTTTGCTCTCATTGTATCAGGTATGATCATTGGGGCAGCTGCTTATATGATTATATACCAGCACAATATGCAAGAGATGTTTAAAATCAACGAAACGATCCGACAAGAAAATAAAGATTTATTGTCAAAAATTGAAGGGTTAGAGAAATATAAAAATTCAAACGCAGTGATTCATTCTATTATTATTAAAATTCAAGAAAATATAGAAAGAGAACCACTTGATGATCTTATAAAAAATGATATAAAAGATGAAGTAAGTGATGACTTAAAAGTATTAAAAGGGAAGCAAGTTTCGATCATCTATAAAGACCCCGATTATGTCAGACAGTTATATGGTCGAAAAACCTATCTTAATGTTCATAAAAAGGATTATGTTGTTGAAATACAGTATATGTTCATTGTTTACGGAGAGGTAACCTTTTGGATTACTGTTGAAGAGTTTAATCCAGAGTCTTAAAGAGAAAGCAAGTATATGTTTTGAATTGAGTTGTGCCTGCTTTTTTTGATACAATAGTTGTCATATAGTAATAAAAGTTCTTCAAAACAGAATATGGAGATGAACAAATGAATTTTCTCAATTACATACCTTACATTATTGTATTAGTATCAGCATGGCTTTCCTTTTATTTCAGTATGAGGGCAAGGCGTACAAAGGATGCCAAACAACAAGGACTGATGAGATCACGCATGAACATGAGTATAGGAGTAGTATTAATAACCATTGCTAGTATACAGTTATTTCTATTTGAGTTCACTTGGCCCCGCTTCATTGTGGGTATTCTATTCTTGTTGTTAGGTTTAGCTAATATATACGGTGGCATCCGCAATCATGTACACATTATGAAGTTTACGAATCAATAATTTGAGCAGTTAACATCGCTTTACAAATTAAATCCAATTCGTGAAATATCTGAACTTCCACTTTTGCAAACTTTCTACTGACTTCTATAATTCCAGGACATATTTTTATATGACTATCAATTTGCAAAGGTCTTACAAAATAAGTGGAGATATTATCTAATACATAATCTCCTTTTTTAACATCACTGATGGCCTGATAAGCTGATTTTGTCATTAAAGTGGTTAATACACCTTCAGATACGGTTCCTAGTTGACTTGTCATCTGAGGGGTAACCTCACCATGAAACTGTAAAACACCATCACCGTTACGTTCTTGCTCAAAACCTGACCATATGAGATTTTCAAATGTTTCTCCCATTTGAGGTTGTTTTTGAAGGTGCTGTAACGCATGTAAAACATCTTTCCTACTAATTACTCCAAGTAATTTTCGATGGTGATCTACAACTGGTAATAGTTCAATTCCTTCCCAAACCATCATATGAGCAGCAGAAGTGATAGAGGTTTGAAGATTTACGGTAATTGGATTCCTAGTCATATATTTATCTAAGGTTTGATTTCTTTGAGCACCAATCATATCTTTAGAAGTAATCATACCTATTACTCGATTCCATTCATCCACAATTGGAAATCTACTATGTCCAGATTTTTCAGCAATTTCTTGCATATCCTTTACTGTATGATTACTTTTCAAAACAAAAACATCCGATTTTTTTACATAAATCATATCTTCAACTAACATGATTTTCTTTTTGATTAATCGATCATAAATAGCTCGATTAATCATAGAAGCTACTGTAAAGGAATCATAACTAGATGAAATTAAAGGTAGTTCCATTTGATCTGCAAGTTTTTTCACATCACTTTTTGCATCAAATCCACCAGTTATTAAAACACCTGCACCATGCTCCAATGCAATTTTATGTACTTGATCTCGATTACCCACAATTAATAAACTATCTGGATCAACATACCTCATCATCGCTTCCAATTTCATGGCACCTATCACAAATTTATTCAAGGGCTTATCTAATCCTTTAGCGCCTCCGAGTACACTACCATCTACAATGCTTACAACATCAGCAAAGGTAAGTTGATCAATGTTCATTCGATTCTTTTTTTCTATCCTAATGGTACCTATCCGTTCTTTAGTACTTACTAAGCCCTGTATCTCTGCATCTTTAATGGCTCGATATGCCGTCCCTTCACTGACTTCTAAATCTTTTGCGATCTGTCTGACAGATATCTTTGCTCCTATTTCCAGACTCTCTATGTGTTCTAAAATTTGTTCATGTTTTGTTTTACTTGAATTCTCTATATTTTTCAATAATCATCACACCTCAGAATCAATTCATTTTTACTATGTATTTAACTAAAACGAAGCTTTACATATAGTATATATAAAAATCCCCAGTTGGTCATCTTTTCATAGTGGTGCAAAGCCTAAAAAATCTCTTATTCCATGTCACAGAATAAGAGACTTTCTTCAGATACTTCTCTTTTTGTTAAGCTTCCAAGAAAAACTTGCATATATATTATCTCATCATTTTTCGTTTATTCCCGTAAACCAACTGTTCTCTTTTCCAACGTTGATATTGTTTCACTCTTCTCAACTCTTTTTTCGTTTCCTCGTCAACACCCAGTACTTCATGCAAATGTGCAGCAATAATTAACAGTACCATCCCAATCCAAACTACTGCAAAAATCGTTGGTAAAGTCCAACCTTGACCTACCTCTAGTTTAGGAATCGCATAAATTAATAACCCTACTGCTAGACTCAAACTTAATATCGGTTTGATCCCTTTCAAGCGAACCAGCTCCTTAATATTCGTACAACCTATATTAAGATTTTATGAAAGAAAGGGATAATTAGACCCCGATATTGATTTAAATATTATTCTAACGAAAACGGAGCAGCTAGATTATGACCCTGATCCTTGTAACGGTTCATTAATAATCTTATGAACATCTTGAATGATCACACTTACTCGCTGTTCTGTTTCGAACAATTTAGATAGAAGTGGGTTTAGTTGTAGTACTTCATATAATTTTTGAATTTTTCCCATCTCTTCCTCAGATGGCTGTTCACCTATCATCATTTTTTGTTGTAATTCGTTCTGAATGTTTGTAAAATCTTGCAGCATCTTACTTGCTTCCTCATTTTTTTCAATTTCTGCTCTAACTTCATCTAACTGTTTTACTTCATCACTTTCTTTTAACGCTTTTGCTAATTCATGAGCTTTATCATAAATATTCATCTTCATTCATCTCTCCTCTAATTTAATATCGTCTAAGTATAAGATATGATCAATACAAATTGTACTAATCCAATCAATCCACCTAATACTGCACCTAACCATGTAATTGCTCTAAACTCTTTCCCAGAAACACTTAAAACAATTTCTTCTACTCGTTCCGTAGGAAATTTATTAACTTCTGACTGTACTAATTGTGGCAGTTCAATCGCTGAAACAATTTGTTCTACGTTTTTACTAAGTTGACCCAACAAAAAGTTTAACACAACCGGAATTTGTTTATTAATCGATTGTTTATTATTTTGTAAAATGGGCTGTAATGGTTTTTCCAATAGCCTATTCAACCATTCCTCCCACTTCAAAACCTCGCTGGTTTTTTCTCTTAACCAACTTAAATGATCTTCGCGATCTGAAAATTGATCCATCCACTCTGAAAGACCTTTTTTCTCCCAGTCACTAATTTTATGATAAAAAAACTGATATAATGTATTGTTTACCGTTGGTGAATCAAGTTGCTCTATTACAACTGCCTTTACCTTTGTTGTTATTTTTTGCCCATCCATAAAAAGTCCCGCTAATGTTCCCATCAGTCCACCTGCTTGTTCCATAAACTGACCCGTTAAATTTTGTAACATCCTATCTCCACGTTCCGTCTGTAGTTCCTTTCCAATTTCAAACAATATATAATCTGTAGCAGTTTGTGCCCACTTCTCCTTTTGCTGGTCATTCCAATTTGGAATCAAATCTACAAATGTCTTTGAAGACCAATTTTTCTCTACCCATAACCATTCAATTCCTTTATTCGTTAAAGAATAAGCCCATTCCGAACTTTTCCCCTTCCATTCTTCCACCTGCTCTTTGGTCCAGTATCGCAGAACTAAATCCTCTAAATTTACCTCCTGCTTTAACAAATCATCAAACCATTGATTACACTTTGATTCTACTTTTCTTTTAAACTCAGGACTGCTTACCATTTGACTTAAACCTTCTGAGGTCACAAGATAATCACCAACCACTCTACCAAGTGAGACGGCTATTTCATCTTTTCGTTTAGGAATCAACCCAGGAGTGAAGGGAATCTTTTTTTTGAACAGATAAAGTGCTTTTCGTGGATAAAATAACATCTTTATCGCTAAGTAATTTGTTAATCCACCAATACAAGCTCCAATAATAATACTTGCAAATAACATCACGAATGTATTCATAGTTATTCCCCCCATTTTTCTACAAATCAGCATAAACCTAACTACATTCAATCACCAAGGGTTTTATGTCCTCATATGATAACTTATATTCCTGCAACGAATCATTGGTGTCGGAAGGGGATTGATCATGATTGATAAAATTATCACAATTTATATACAAAAGAAAACTTCATTGTTTCATGACCAATATTTAATTTTGCTCAGTGAATCTATGATGAAAAAAGGAAAGATACCTGCAAACCAACCCATTAATCTAAAATTTGGCACAAAAAGTATATATGTAAAAGTCCTGCCATCAAAAAGAACTAATGCATTAATTATCAATGAACTTCTAGCTAAAAATTTAGGTCTGCATCATAAATCTAAATTAAGAGTCAGGTACAGTTCTTCGACACTTACCATAGGTCCTTTCATTGGTGTTTTACTTAGCCATCGCACAAAACAATCACCATCAAAACCATTTGGATCTAATACAGTTTTTTGTCAAGAACTTTCTGATGCTAGTAAACTTCAAGGTGCGTTTATTTGCTTTTTTACTCCAAACGATATTCACATGGATTCTAACAAAATATATGGATGGACTTATTACGGCGGTACTTGGAATAAAAAAAGTTTACCTATTCCAAATGCCATTTATAATCGTTTAAGCACTCGCAAACAAGAGAACAAATCAAGCGTACAACATTTTATGAAAGAAGTAAAATCCAAACATCATGCTCAAATATTTAATGAAAAATTTTTAGATAAAACAGAAGTTTATGATGCCTTATCTAAAAATATAAACCTGCAAAAATATTTACCTGAGTCTTATTCGTTAAAAAACTATTCCATGTTGAAAATGATGTGCAGCAAATATCATACAGTATTTTTGAAACCGTCACAAGGTAGCTTGGGAAGAGGCATCATCCGAGTCACAAGGCAATCTAATGGTGCTTATCGCTGCCACTTTACAAATGTAAATGGTTCACATTCAGAGAAGTTTAGTAACTTGAGAAAAGTATATGCAAAAATATCTGGAAAATTAAAAACGAAGAGATACCAAATTCAACAGGGGATCCCTTTAATAAAAGTGAACCAACGTCCTATAGATTTTCGTGCTTTAGTACAAAAAAATTTACATGGAGAATGGGAGATCACTTCCATTGTAGGACGTATTGCGAGCAATAATCACTTTGTCTCCAATTTAGCTCGAGGCGGTACATTAAGCTCTGTTAAAGAAGCCTTGATGAAATCTAATTTACCAAAACATGAAGTGAAAAATACGATCAGACGACTCCATTTATCTGCTTTAAAAATTGCAGAGGGATTAGAAGATCAGATTTCAAATCATTTTGCTGAACTAGGGGTTGATTTATCCATTGATGTGAATGGGAAAGTATGGATGATTGAAGTCAATTCAAAACCCTCCAAAAACGATAATACTTCACTGAACGAAAATAAGATTCGACCATCTGTAAAAAAAATCATTCAATATGCACGTTATTTGACTTTTGAATGAGGTGAAAAAATGAACTTTAACAATATGGGTATCATGGTCAGTGATTTGAATACAGCTCTATCCACAAGTGACCAAAACTTCTATAAACGTTTATGTATATTTGGTCTAAAACTAAAAATCATAGTTTTTATATTTGCACTCAATCAAATTAAATGGGAGCAAAATCAACTGACAGGAGTTATATATAAAAAGAAAACCAATCAGTGGATTCCAAAAACTTTCCCTATACCTACTCTGATTTATGATCGTTGTTTCATAAAAAGCCGAGAACAATTTTTACTATATCGTAAACAATTATCGATGCTTAAAAATATCAAAGAGGTCCAATTTTTAGGAAATCGATTAATGGATAAATGGAGTGTATATCATGTACTAAAATCAGATTCCCTTATAAAAAATGTTTTGCCAGAAACCGAACTATATAAAAACACCGGAACTTTAAATCAATGGTTGAAACATCAAAATCAATTCATTCTAAAACCCATTAGTGGAAGTCATGGAAAAGGGATTCTTCATATTAAAAAAAATAATCATTATATCATTCAAGGTCGTGATAAAAAAAATGTTCCGATTGATGTCACTTACGAAAACTACGCTTCTCTGGCTAATAGAATACAACAATTTATTCAAAATCGAAAATATATTATTCAACAATATTTACATTTAAAAACAAAATCAAATACTTCATTTGATATTAGAGCATTAGTTCAGAAAAACGGAAGTGGTCAATGGCAGTTTACTGGAATGGCTGTTAGGTGTGGCCAACCAGGCAGCCTAACATCCAATCTTCACGGTGGAGGATTTGTTAAAGAAGTCCGTCCTTTTCTTATCAATGAATTCGGAGAAACAAAAGCAGTGGACATCATGAACAGCATTCAAGAAATCGTAGAACAACTACCCACCGTACTAGAAGCTCACTCTGGACGTTTAAGTGAACTTGGGATTGATTTGGGTGTTGATTCATTAGCTAAAGTCTGGTTACTAGAAGCCAATTCAAAACCTGGTAGATCCATTTTCAATCACTTAAAAGATGAAAACCTAAAAAACACATCGATTCAGCTTCCAATATATTATGCTAACTATTTGCTTTACCGACAACTAGGAGGGTAATTAATGAGTGTGACGACGACAAGTATGATTCATTTTACAGATAAAAAAGATAACATTATTTATGTGTCTAATGCTTTAATGCATAGCTTAAGATTAGACAGAAAAAGACCCATAAAATTAAAGCTAGGTGAAAAAAAAGTAAATATTCATATTAAAAGAATAAAAAGGAGAGGGAAGCATTTATATATACCAAACTCCATTCGAAATGCTATTCATTTGCCAAGAAAAGGAAAGAGCTATATTATTCAAAATCAACAAGATGAGATACAGCTTGGACCATTAATAGGAATTTTATGTCATACTTCTAATCGTACGATTCAATTACCATTTGGAGATAGATCCTATGCTGCAAAACAATATTTAAAGATAGGTTCAAAACAAGCATTTTATTTTGCATTTTCACTTTCGGACGTCAATTGGAAGGATGAGACAGTCACAGCGTTTTTTATCGATTCCAATAATCGATGGAAAAAGAAAACTGTCCCTTTACCCGATGTAGTTTATAATCGATTAACTAGCCGAGTAGTGCAGAAATCACAATCTATGCAAACTTTAAGAGATCGTTTCAAAAAGCACGACATACCGATATTCAACTGGGATTTCTTTGATAAGTGGGACATATATCACCTTTTTCAAGGTACGATTGAAGGTCAGCGGCATGTTCCTGAAACCACTATCAACCCTTCTTCTCAAGAGATCAAAGACATGCTGGATAAACATCGATTTATATACCTAAAACCAACAAAAGGAAGTTTGGGCATTGGTATATTCAGAATCACTTACCATCCTAACAATGGGTATTTTGTCAGATTTAGAAAAAACAAAAAAAATCAATTGTTACGTTTTTCAAGTTTTTCAAGCCTAATGAAATTCTTTAAAAGAAAAAGCTTTAAAAATTACATTTTACAACAAGGTATCCGCTTAATTGAAATTGATAATCGTCCGATTGATTTTCGTTTTCATCTAAATAAAGATGGAAATAATGATTGGGCTGTTGCAGGAATCGCTGCAAAAAAAGCTGGTCGTGGAAGTGTCACTACTCATGTTAAATCGGGTGGGCAAGTCATGGAAACACTAGAAACACTCAAACAAGTATTTAATGACTCACGCAGCAATGAAATTTATGAAGAGGCAAAACGTGTAACCACTCGATTGGCAAATACGATTGAACGTAAACATCCACATTTAATAGGAGAGCTTGGATTTGATATTGGAATTGATAAAGATGGTAGAGTTTGGATGTTTGAAGCCAATTCTATCCCTGGTCGTTCTATTTTTAAACATCCTTCATTAAAAGCACGTAGTTCAAGTCAGCTTAAATATATTTTTGATTACTGTGTCTATTTAAGCAAGCATCGAAGTACAGGAAGGGAAGTTTAAAAATGAAAGAAACAAAAAGAAAAACCACCAAAAAGGTTAAAAGCAAAGTAGAAGCAGCACCTATCATCGGTATACTTACTTTAGCTAATAAAAAAAATGATTTCCTCGGAAATAAACAAAATTTTATTGATATTATTACCAATGGTCAACAATACAATCAAAATGTATATGTTGTAACGACAGCAGATTTAAGGATAAATCAACAACAAATATATGGCTATTATTATGATGCTACTTTTAATAAATGGAGAAGAAAAAAAATCCCTTTACCTAAAGTTTTATATAATCGAATCTCTTACCGCAAATACGAGGCTCTTCCAAAAACAAAACGTTTAATTTTAAGATGTTTAAAAAATCAAAACATCCATTTATTTAACCCATTTTTTTTTAACAAGTGGAGCTTATTTCAATGGCTAAAAAAATCTAATACAACAAAAAACTATATCCCTATTACACAAAGATTAAAAGGTTGGAAAGAAATGAATACCTTAATAAAACAATTTGACACGTTATATATAAAACCTATAAAAGGCAAAGCTGGTAGTGGCATTATGAGAGTTCGAAAAATGACAGGTGTGGAAGAACTGGGAGAACTTCCGTATGAATTAAAAATACAAAGGAAGAAGTCAATAGGCACCTATCAATTTAATACGATCCAATCCTTGCATAAAACAATCAAAAAAAATACAGGTCATGGAAAATATATTATTCAACAAGGTATTCAACTAGCAAAAAATTATGAAAATCCTTTTGATTTACGTGTGCTTATTCAAAAGAATGGAAGTGGATTGTGGAATATTACAGGTATTGGTGCTAGGGTCGCAGGTGCAAATAGCATCACAACACATGTGCCGAGAGGCGGGAAAATTGATGAGCCCAATATACTGTTAACTTCATATTTTGGAAAGGAAAAAGCAGATCAATTAATAGAAGATGTGAGAAATGTGACAATAAAAATTTGTCATCAAATTGAAAAGGCATCCGCATATCCATTAGGAGAAATGTCCATGGATCTAGGTATTGATGAAAAAGGGAAGATATGGTTTTTTGAGGCGAACTCAAGACCAATGAAGTTTGATGAACCTCATATTCGAAACCAATCTCTTACGAATATCATAAAATATAGTCAATTTTTAATGAACACTCAAAAAAGAACTTATAAAATAAAGAGGAGGGAGAAAAATTGACAACAAAACCCATTCTAGGTGTTATGGCTTTATATATAAATTCTAAAAAACAATTTGATGAAAGAAGTTATTTAAAAAAACTCATGATTCAAGGTGAAAAAATGGGGATGAAAATATTCCTTTTTTCACCAGAGAATGTAGATGAGAAAAACAAAAAAATTTATGCCTATTTTTTTAATAAAGCAAAATCAATGTGGGTTAGAAAATGGACCGATTTCCCAGATATTATTTTTGATAGATGCAGATATCAAGCCACATCTCGATTTAAACAACTTAAAAAATTTAGAGAGAAAAATCCCCATATTATATATTTAAATCGCCCTCTATCCAACAAATGGATTATACACGAAAAATTATCTGACAATAATGCTGTAAAAGAATTTTTACCTAACAGTACATTTATATCAAAACTTGATGATTTATTACAATTTCTAAAACATTCAAAGGTGACTTTTTTTAAACCGATAAATGGTACAGGAGGAACGGGTATTCTCAAAATAAAAAAAGTTGAAGATCATAAATATTTGATTCAAGGGAGAAAACATAATCGTAAAATCATTCCTAAACAACTTATAAATAAGTCTCAACTTCTTGGATTATGCAAAAATTTGAATGCAAAAAAACCATATATGGCACAACAAGGTATTGATATCAAATTAGATAATGGACGTGTGCATGATTATCGGTTATTAATTCAAAAAAACCATATAGGTGAATGGGTTGTTACTGGTTGCGCTGGAAGAATAGGAGCTAAAAGAAGTGTTACTTCCAATCTTCATGGCGGAGGTTCCGCTGTTCCTGCTGATCGCTTATTAAAATATTGGTTTAAGGAACATCAAATTAAATCCATCAAACAAAATATGGAACAATTGAGTTATGCAGTTGTAACAGAGTTAGAATCCCAAAACTATGAACTATGTGAACTTGCTTTAGATATTGCCGTTGATCGTTCAGGTAAAATATGGCTTCTGGAAGTAAACCCTAAACCTGCGAGAAAGGTATTTTTAAAAATTGGTGAGGAAAAAACTTACACTAAAGCAATTGTTAGACCGCTGGAATACGCACTTTGGTTATACAATAAAGGGAACTCACCGATTGGAGCCCTAAGAAGGCGATGACATTTCTCCTTTCAAATATGTAGTGGAATTTTTCTATTATACTTACTATGAAGCAGTGTACTGCTTCATTTTTTCTAAATCTCTAAAACAAAGCTGATACTAGGGATATCACCTAATCATTTATAACTCCACAACCAATTCTAGAGCCAGAATTCCCTGAAGGATCAGATATGTAATCATCCATGTGCTGGTGAATAACAATGGAAGAACCATCATGATCAAGTAGAGAATGTGCTCCCTCTCCTTTAAGGGTAACATTTCTCAATTCAACCTCAGTATTCACCTTACCATCTTGGTCAGCTATTATATTTTCCAAATCTCCCAAATGATAACCTAAAGGGTTTTCAAACCCATGTTGCTTTTCCGTTGGATTAAAATGCCCTCCAGCAGATTTAAAATCAGGTTTTTTACATTCACCAATTTCATGTACATGAAATCCATGCTGCCCGGGTGCTAAATCATGAAAGTTTAATTGTAATCGAACTCCGCCCCTATCCTCTATTAAATGTGCATTACCTATGTCCTCTCCCTCCTTATTGAAAAATTCAATAGTTAGAGTTTCAGTTTCATTTAAATTATTCACACTTAAAATTTTATATTCATAAATATACCAAATGGTAAAAATTATGATAATTAATATCCCAGTTAATACAAAAATACTCCTCTTGAATAATAAACTCATTTATGGATCACCTCATTAAAACACAGCATTTCCATATGCATCTATAGCCATACCTAAGTTCCCTTTCTATTTTTCACTTCATCAAGTATAATTGATTTAAGAGGTGAATCAACATGTTAAAAGAAATTCCTTTATTAGAAAATGAACTAGACAAGTCTTTTGAAAATTATGAGAAAAAATTTAAAGCCTTAGCAGACAAAAAAAGACTTCAAATTATGAATATTCTTACGAAACAAGGTTCAACTTGCGTGTGCGATTTGGTTCCAATCATTGGGATGCCGCAATCAAAATTATCTTATCATTTAAAAATTCTATTAGATGCAGACATTATTATAAAAGAAACAAAAGGAACTTGGAGTTACTATAAAATCAACATGAAAGAAGTAAATCATATTTTGTCAGAAGAATTATGCTGTATATTAAAACCTGAAAATTCTCAATAATATCTATATTATTAAAATAAACTGAAGTTTATGTACAAACATAACTTCAGTTTATTTGTATTTATTCCTCGTTATATGATTATCATTTCTTTGATACTATTTCCAGCTTCTTTTACATGCTTATTATGTCAAGTTTAGGTATGACATCAGCTGAAATTGACCATAATAATTAACAATCTACTCAAATAGAACCGAAAATTCTGTATCTATGATTTATTATGTATTTTCTGGTAAAAAATATCTTACAAATTTTGTAAAATATAAAATTTGTATTATAAAAATCGAAATGATAGCACTGTTCGTCAAAACAATATAAAAAAACAATTAATTTTTTTTATTTGTATATTATAAAACGACAGACTTTTATTCCTACGATCTTTTATACTAACTTAGACAAACCACTTCATAGGTTTTCAATTTTAGATTTGATGTAAAGGAGAGTTTATTTTTAATGTTAAAAAAAGCATTTATCTTTATACTAATAGTTTTCGTGACTATTCCAATCATTTCAATAGTTTCTAGTTATACAAAAGTAACACTCGATAATCAATCTTCTTTCACAATTACTAAATCAAGTGATAGTTTAATTGCAGTACCCAGCTCAATAAATAAAAAGATAAAGATTGATCCAGATGATGAAGAAAATACCAACTATGAATTCGATGTTGAAATCAAAAATAATACAGAGAAGAGTATTTTTTTAAACGTTGATTATAGTGATAGTGATTTAGAAGTAGAATTGGACGAAATAGAAATAGTTGAGGGAGATAATGAAAATATAGTAATTTCTGTTACATTTAAAGACCTTGTTCAACATGGTCAAGAACTTTCGATAGAGCTCCCTTTTAAGGCTGAATGGTCTGATGGTAAAGCTACTATTATATCAGATGTAATTTTAACCATTGATAAACCAGAAAAAATGGAAGAAGTGGATGAAATACAAGAAAATGACGGTTGTGAAGATGACAAACACGATGGGAAACATGATGATATACACGGTGAAAAGGAAGAAGAAAATCACGATGGCAAACACGAGTGCATACACGAAGGCAAGGACAATGAGGGCGACAACGGCAAAGGTCATAATGATGATAACGAGAGTGACAACAACGATGACAATGGCAACAATGAGAATAACGAGAGCGACAACAGCGATAATAAAGGCAACGATAAAAATAACGAGAGCGACAACAGCGATAATAAAGGCAACGATAAAAATAACGAGAGCGACAACAGCGATAATAAAGGCAACGATAAAAATAACGAGAGCGACAACAGCGATAATAAAGGCAACG